>JANYGM010000306.1 GCA_025362415.1 bacterium | reverse complement strand
ATGGAACAAAATATCACTTTCTACCAAATTACCTTTTCTGTCTTTCGCCACGTATTTACCTGTGAAAACCGCAATAGTGTAAACAACCCTATCCGTTTTGTATTCCTTTGATGTTCTTTGCATTTCTGCTATTGCCATATTGTGATAGAGTAAAAACCTATCAAAATTGTAATCATAATCCACTTTTTGGATTTCTACAACTATTCTTTTGTCTTTGCTTTCTGCAAAAATATCATATTTAAAGTCAATGTGAGCAATTTTAGGTTCAAAACGTTTTTCAGTTTCTACTGTTTCCGCTTCAAAATCCACTCCAAAAAGGTCTTTTACAAGGCATTTGAGTACAAATTTATCTGTAAATGCTTTTTTGAAGATTACTTCATTATCTAAGTTACCAAGCATAAAATTTTATTTTAGGTTTCCGCAAATATAACAAAAAAGAAGCATAACTATTTAGATTATACTTCTTTTTGTCAAGATTTTATAGTTTTGTCTATGGTATTAAAATTGTGCCTAACGGTTTTCGGCTTGGCAATGTGGCGGATTTTTAGCACAAAAGTTCAATAGAATTACTATTGTTGAACCTTGTACAAATGTTTCACAGAAGCACTGAACCGCCACTTTTGCCAAACCGCTGTTATGGGCTGGTTTAATTCATTTCTACACCCATCGTTGTATTGATTCAGTTGTATCGTTTGGATTAGTATTAAACATTATTTTCGCCTGTGGAGCATTTTCGTGAACCGTATTTATTAATTTCTCCAACAAGGAAAAATTAGAAGGAGGAATTCTAATTCCTGCACCAATTAAAACACCGTCAAAATTTGTCGCCTTAAGTTGATGAATAAGATTTTCCTGGTTCATATTTCCATTGTCAATCCAGTATTTTGCTGGGTCGTAACCCATAGCTTTTAATTTTTCCAAATCAGCATTAATTCCCATTTCCACTTTTTCGGCAGTTAAACCAGGAGGGAATCCAGGCAGCGAAAAATCCAATGTAAATGGATTCATTCCGATAATTAGAACTTTTTTCATAGTATTTTTTCTTTATTTTATTTCCTACTCGTTTGGCTTTTCGGTGTCGCCCCGTTTTTAAAGTGGTTGCTGGTCTCCACTTTTATTCTTTTTCAGTCAACATTCAAAAATTGTCAAACCGTAATAATAATGGTTCTCGTTTCTCTCTGCTACTCTGTGTCGTTTTATAAACTTGCCCATAACGGAACAGGCTTGGCGAAGGCGGGGAAATCTTAGCACAAAAGCCCAAATACTTACAAATCCCCCAAATAAATTCCAAATGTTCAATTTCTTACCTCTGCTCCACTTTCGCCAAGCCCAAGTTGGGCGCAGGCACTATTTGCCCGTTGCTCGTTTTTGTATCCAAGCAAGGATTTCTGAGAATTCAATTTGTCCTGACGCAACATCAATCACAAAACTATATTTTTCATCTTGCGTTGCTGTTATGTCTTTTCCAAATTGCATTAAGACTAAACGCATCAAAACATAGCCTGTCCTTTTGTTTCCGTCAATAAAGGGGTGATTTTTGATAATACTTTCCAAAACTGCACTTGCTTTCTCTTCTGGTGTCGGATAAAACTCTGTTTCACAAATCCACTAAACGGTCTTTCAATGGCTGATTTTAGCAACCCTTCATCTCTTACACCTTGCGACCCACCAAATTCTTGTATCAAAACTTGGTGAATTTCAAAAACTTCTTGTATGTCTATCATTTTGCTAACTTTTCAAGCAGTTCTCTATCTTCTGTTAAGATAGTTTTCAGATTCAAAGATAAACGCATTTTTTCTTGCGACACTTTTTCAACTTGTCGCAAATACTGCAATACTTCACCCAAAACGTCTTTTGGCAAAGTATTTACTATGTGAGTGATTTCTTGTGTTAGTTCCATAATCATATGTTTTATATGTTGCGAAGGTACGAATTATTTGGATATAATTATCCAAGTTTTGCAAGAATTTCTTTACTCACAATTTTGCTCTTATTAATTTCCTTATTTATGCTTGCGCCCAACTTATTAATATACGCAACTGCATACTTTCGTCACAAACATAGTAAAAGTAAATTTATTATCCAAATCAAACATAATTATTGAAAAATCAGAAAACGCTTACATAATTAAATGCAAGCGTTTTCATTTATAATGAGTAGATTTGTTCAATAAAGCACTTTTGCCCAGCCCCAGTTAGCGGTAGTTATTCATTTGCTGGAAATATAAGTTACCCACTTAGTCGCAATAAATTCCTATTTTAAATTCTCCAAAAAAATGTCTAATCAATTCAAAAAAATCTTCAAATTGGGTTTCATCTTCTAAACCGTCCAATGAATTTAAGTTACGTCCACTACTTGTTATAATGCAGTTGATATTTGGAATTAGTGTTTCTTCATAATCTTCCGTTTCTTCATTTTGGTTCATAAGACTGTAACCAATTGATTTGCCAAAAAATAAAATAAAAATTGGAAAAGTTTCTTTTTCTGTACATTTGAAAACGGTAAGATTTTCAAGCATACTGTTTGTCTTTGTCAGATTAACTTTGAAAGCATAATTATTGCTTTGAGACAAAGCTTTAATGTCGCTATTTTTTATAATTTCAAGTGTACTTGGTTTTATTAAATCACTTGATGCAGTAGTGTCCTCAAAGTCCCAGTAGCTGATGTTAATAATATCAGAGTAATTCCCCGTTAAGATAGTAAACTCTTTCACTATGTATCCATTTGAAGCAAGCCTTGATATAAAAAGCTCTATATCTTCTAATTTTACTAAGGAGTTGCTTTTTGGTACAATATTCAAATTGCTATTTACACCCATATTTTTAATTTAGTTGTTATTTGATGTGTTTTAATAATTACCACTAACTTGTTAATATACGCAACTGTGTACTTTCGTTACAAACATAGTGAAAGTAAACTCATTATCAAAATGATAAAAAAAACTCCTTTTATTACCCCACTATTTCTGCTAGTCCACGCAAATCCACAGGCACGAGCTTAGACACGCCAGGGTCTTCTGGGTACATCGTAACGCCATACATAATGTCCGTAGATGCCATTGTACGCTTGTTGTGCGTAACAATAATAAACTGTGATTCCGCAGAAAATTTACGAATAATATTATTAAATTTATCCACATTGGCATCATCTAGCGGTGCATCAACCTCATCAAAAATACAAAAAGGGGCAGGTTTTATCAGATAAATAGCAAAAAGCAAAGATGTTGCTGTAAGTGTTTTTTCTCCTCCAGAAAGCTGATTTATGCTTAACGGGCGTTTTCCTTTGGGTTTTGCGACAATATCAATAGCAGATTCTAGCGGATTATCAGGGTTTACAAGTATCAAATCACAGGTATCTTCTTCCGTAAAAAGCGACCTAAAAACCTTCTGAAAATTCTCCCTAATTTGCGCAAAAGTTGTCATAAAGTTACCTTTTGCAATAGTATCAATTTCCAAAATGGTTTCCAAAAGCACGTTTTTAGCCTTCAAAAGGTCATCACGTTGGGCAGTAATAAAGTCGTTGCGTTCTTTGATTTCGTTGTATGCCTCCATTGCCATAGGATTTATTGCACCTATGTTGTCCAAATAGCCTTTTATCTTTTGCACTTCCAGATTTAGTTCTACTTCTGTTTGTATGATTTTGATGCCACTTGCTGCCTGCATCACATCTTCCAAATCCACATTAAACTCCACAGAAAGGCGTTCTTTGATAGCTGTAAGGCTTAATTTGGTATCATTAAACTTATTTTGAAGTTCTGATAAAAGGCTGTCAGTAAGTTCTCTATTGCGCTGAATTTCCTTTGCTTCTTTCTCAAAAACATCAATATCACCACGAGATTTGTAATAGTCCTTTTCCGCCTCATTAACGCCCTTTTCCATATCTGTTTTCTGCTCATACATACTTATAAGCGTGTCGTCTCCCTCGTCAGATGCGTTGTTAAGTGCCTCAATATCATCTTTAATGCGTGTTATTTCCTGCTGATTTTTGTCTAAGCGTGCCTGAACAGTATCTAAATTTGCCTGTTTAAAGCTAATTTCTTGTTTTATGGCATCTAAACGGCTTTGTTGTTGCAAATAACGTACATTTTGCTGATTAAAAGCACCAGATTTTTGTGCAAGAGCTTCTGTTTCAAAGTCTTGCGTTTGTTTGATAGCATCAATTTCAGTTTTGAGCGTGTCAAGCTCTGTTTTGGCAGTTTTTATTTGAGGAGAAAGTTCGTCTATTTCTTCTAATAATTCTGCTAATTTGCGCTCCAAATCCTCTTTTTGGGTCTGATTAGTCGTAATAAGGCTTTGCATTTGCTCCTGACGAGTACGCACAGAAATAAAGCGTTCGTTTATTTTAGCAAAATCCTGCTGAACCTCTCTAATTTGTTGTTTTTTGGTATTTTGGCGTAGTTCTTGGAGTTCTATTTGTTTGTTTTGGAGGTGATTATTTTTTTCTTGGAATTCTTCTTTTAAACTAATAATTTCTTTCTCTAAAAGTTCCATATTTTTGGCACGACCAATTCTTTTTCCTTCAAAAGCACCCACAGAGCCTCCAGAAACGCTATATTTGCGCCTGCTGATTTGCCCATTTTGAGTAATGAAAATATTTTTATTTTGGTGATTTTCTTTATTATTTTCAGGTAGATTTTCCACTATAAAAACATCTTCCAAAATATGTGCCATTAAGTTTTGATATTTTGTATCAAAATCTGCTATAACAAGCGCAAAAACAGCATTTTCTGGTAAATTTTGTTTTGTATTTTGGCTATCTTTTTGATTATTTTTTGGTTGAAAATCCTTAAAATCCTCTAAAATAAAAAAGTTAGCTTTTCCTTTTTTGGCATCACTTAAAAGATAAATAGCATTAAGTGCATCTTGCTCATTATCAACGACATAATAATTCATCAATGGCTCAAGATAATTTTCAATAGCAATTTTATACTTTTCCTCACAACTCAAAATATCTGACAAAAAAGGTGTTTTTACATCAAAACCACCACCATTTGGGTTATTTTGGGCATTTTTTTTCAAAAACTTAATAGCTTCAGAAAATCCCTCCAAATTATCAACCAAAGATTTGGTAAGATTATACTCATTTTGCTTGGCATCAATGCTTCTATTTAGCACTGTTTGCTCCGTTTTGATGATTTCTATTTCTGCTAAAACTTGCTCTATTTGCTCCTGAATGGCTATTTCTTCATTATTTAGCCTTTCCAGCGCATCTTTGGTATTTTGCAGTTCTTCTTGTACCTCAAAAAGCTCATCTTCATACTCACTAAGGTTCATAGCACGCTGTTGCGCATTACTGACGGCTTTTTCTAGTTCTTGTTTGACAGAAGAGCTTTGCGTTTGACGAATTTCGTAGGTTTTGTTTAGTTCGTAGTTTTCTTGTTGTTTTTTATTGAATTGTGCAGACAAAATACCTGTTTGTGCCTGTATAGACGCAGTTTTTTGTTGTTGGTCTTCATATTCTTCTTTTCTTTCTGCTAAATCTTTTTTATATTCTTCTAAAATCTGAATATTGGTAACTACATCATTATCAAGTTTTTGTATCTCTAAAACATTTTCATTTTTGCGTTGATTGTCTTGGTCTATCAAATCAAGCAAAGAAACTTGTCTATCATTTAAGAATTTTAGGCGTTCGTTTTTGATTTTTTTCTCACTTTCATAATTACGAATATGCCCCACATACTCGTTGAGGGCTTTCTGACGAGTTGCCAATAATTGTTCTTTGGTGATAATTTCTGTTTTTTCTTTTTCTACAATAGCCTCTTTTTCAGTTAGTTGTACGTTTAGTTGCAATTTTTTATCATTTTCAGCATCAATTTTCTTACCCAAACTTAAGAAAGTATCTCCACGTTCAGAAACACTTTTTTGAGCCAGTAAAATACTTGCTTGTTTGTATTCATCACGAGTTTTGTAGTATTTTTCAGTCTTTTTAGCTTGTTTTTCAAGTGCTTTTAGGTTTTTATCAATTTCAAACAACAAATCTTCCACACGAGCCAAATCTTGCGAGGCATCATCAAGTTTTTTGAGTGTTTCTTTCTTTCTAATCTTAAATTTTGAGATGCCAGCGGCTTCTTCAAAGAGATTTCTACGTGAATTTTCTTTGTCGTTAAGAATTTCATCAACCATTTTCAGCTCAATAATAGCATAACTATCTGAGCCAATTCCTGTGTCTAAAAACAAGTTGGTAATGTCTTTTAAGCGGCAACTGACGTTATTGAGCATATATTCACTTTCACCTGTGCGGTACAAGCGGCGTGTAATTGTAACTTCAGAATATTCTGTGGCAAGAAGATTTTTGGTGTTTTTGAAGGTAAGCGAAACTTCTGCCATTTGTAGTGGTTTTCTCTTGCGAGTACCATTAAAAATGATGCTTTCCATCTTATCAGAGCGCAACGCCTTAGTTTTTTGTTCACCAAGCACCCAACGTATGGCATCTACTACATTAGATTTGCCGCAACCATTTTGTCCCACAATGCCTGTTACGCCCTCATCAAAATTGATAGTAACTTTGTCGCCAAAACTCTTAAATCCTTTTATTTCTAGCTTTGTGAGTAGCATTTTTAGTTGTTAATTGCTTTTTATTTTCCTAAATTGGAGTGCAAAAATAAGATTTTTTTGGAGATTTTTTTATTAAAAATACCAAAAAAATACGTTGTAAATATTTTACAACGTATTTTTTATAATTCTAGCGTTTTGTTACCGTACACTCTTTTTTATTAGTGGTCTGTACCGTAGAGGAACGAAGGTCTGACCACTAATAAAAAAGAGTAAGTTCGTTTTAAAAAGAATTATGGTCAGACCTTCATTGCATTACGGTACAGACCATAATTTT
>JANYGM010000071.1 GCA_025362415.1 bacterium | reverse complement strand
TAAGCAAAAAATAAAGCCTAGTGTGGGTAGAAGTGCCAAAGATAAGAATACGGAAGTAATTACTATAAAACCCACAAAAGAAATGATTTTTGACGGTTTGCGTGATTTGGACGTGAGCGTAATAGGTGATGAAAGTTTTTTGACTTTATTTTTAAAAGATAGAGTACGGGCAATTAAGCGTATTAAAAATTTTTTAGATTATACAGAGCCTTTATTGTTTTTTGATGCTACTGCACTAGGACTGCCGCCACCTGATAGTTTGCTTATTAGACCATTTACGCCTGCGCCTGCGCTTAATTTGGAGAATGGCGTAGGGATTACGTTGTTATTTGAGAAAGTGCGCCCTGATTTTATGGTAAAGCCTAAACGTATGCTTGCGCCTGCACCTATGCCTACTACACCTAAACCTACACTTGTACCTGTGCAAACAGAACAAATAAAAATAAATTCTTTTGATGAAGTTGCAACAGAAATAGCACCAAAAAGCAATATTATTGCTATTGCGGTACTAATGGTTGTGTTGCTTGTGGGAATTGTGATTATAGGAGAAAGTTAAAAAATGCTTAAATTTTACTATATTTGAGGAAAATAACTAAAATTAACTTGTAAAATCAAAAAATATGGGTGCTAAAAACAAATATGATACTATTTTTAAGGATAAACTCAAAGATAATTTTTTAGGTTTGTTGCTTAATTTTTCTAAGGAGAAAATCAATAAAAGTGCTGAAATAACCTCACGACCTATTGAATTTAGCCTTACTGTGGAACGTGATGCAGATTTTTTGTTTGTAGCAACAGAAAAAAATAAAGAAACTTTTTATCATTTGGAGGTGCAAACGGATAATGATGACGAAATGCTTAACAGAATGCTTACGTATTTGGCACTCATCAATGAAAGGCACAACACAAAAAATAGAGAAAAACCTTTGTTTATCAAACAAATTTTATTATTTTTGGGTAATCAGAAAACTGGTAGCGTAGGAAAATGTACAATGCCATTTAAGAAAGATTTTGGTTCATTTGTTTATGAATATCAGCTCATTGATATTACACAAATTGACTATAAAGAATTTCTTAAACACCCAGAAACGCTTGCTTTTGCTATTTTAGGCAAATTTGATAGCAAAAATGAGGATAAAGTGATGACCGAAATTAAAAATAAGGCTATCAGTTACTACAAACATAGAGATAAGATTAGAGAATTCCTTGCAGACCTTATAACGCTATCAGGTTTGCGCATACTTAAAACCGAAATAACTAAAAATACTATTATTATGGCACTAGACCTGCATATTGAAGACCACGAATTTTACAAAGCTGGTGAACTAAAAGGTAAACTGGAAATTGCAGAGGCGTTAATCCTAGACGGTTTACCTCTCAAACAAGTAATGAAAGCCACAAGGCTTACACTACTACAAATTACTGAATTACAGTTAAAATTGAACAAGAAAAATAAGTAATTCGCTACCTAAACCAAAACTCCCCTTAAATCAATGATTTAAGGGGAGTTTTGGTTATTTTTTAACCAATGTTGTACGAACAACTTTTAGTTTCTTAAATGCTTCTGCTTGTACTTTTTTCCTAGTTTTTTGAGCAAGAGCATTCATTGTGTTTGCCCACTCTTTGGCACTATCAAAAGCAAAAATATCTTCTGGTGTGGCTTCTTCTGGTTTAAAAACCATTTTATCAAAAACAGTTTTTATTTCTTCAATTTTGGTAGCTGGTTTCATATATTTTGATTTTGTGCAATTTGAATGATACGTTGGTCTGTGGTTTGATAAGCCGTTTTAACAATGCAGCGGTAATGATTTTTGATTTTTTCAAAAAAACAAATAGCCTGAAATATCTTAGTACCTATTCTAAACAAAGCTAAAAAATATGTTTCTCTATCTTCTAAATATGCTTTGGGTAAATTAACTTGTATTTCATTAAAATCCAAGTGTTTAAGTGTTGCTATTGCAAGATTTTTATTGATATGCTCAATGTAGTTGGTTTGCCAAAATATCTCGTAGGCTTTCTTTTTATGTAAAACTGTTTTATTTTGCTTGTAGGGAGTTTTCATTTTTTTGTGAGATAATTGATTTATAAAAATCAAACATACAAAGGTTGTACCACAATTCCAAAAATAATATTTTTTAATTTGGTAAGATTTTTGTAAGTTTGTAACCATTACCAAACATTATTTTTTATGAAATCAGATATTTTAAAATACACCAACGAAATACCAAAATTAGTGGCATCTATGCAAATTCTTTTTTCAGAAGAAGGAAAAAAGAATTTTACAGAAATGGCAGAAGATGATTTTGAGTACCTAGATTTGGAAAATTTGAGCCAAGAAACAGAGCAACAACTAAAAAATCTTTATGAAATTAGTTTAGTGGTACTGTCTTTTGATATGTTTCCAGAACACATAAAAGCAGCTTATACTAATATTAAAAAACGTCTTTATCCACTTTTTGAAGATACCACCACCTATTTAACGCAAGAGCCAAATAATTCTATTTTGCTAAATTCTATCAATCAATATGAGAGTGGCAAGGCACGTGAAGTATCATTTTTATGAGAAAAATAATATTTACAGAACAAGCAGAAGGGGATTTATTGGATTTTCAAGAGAGCAAGCCTAAAATATATGAGAAAATAAAAGACTTAGTGCAAAATATACAAGATACGCCATTTGTAGGTTTGGGAAAACCAGAGGCACTAAAACATCAATTAAGAGGCTTTTGGAGCAGACGAATAAACATAGAACATAGATTAGTCTATAAAGTGGAAGATGATAAAATTATTGTGGTGCAGTGCAAAGGGCATTATTAAGATAAAAAGTGTAATTTACAAATGTAAATTACACTTTTTTGTTTCCCCTACCATTCCAAACGAATAAAAAACCCTCAAAACAACATCAATAAAGCACTTTTTGCGCTTGTTTATGTTGTTTTTTGCTTTGTTCGTTTGGAGGTTTGAAAATACTATCAAATATTTTGCTAGTGGCGCACTAAAACCCAATTTCCTAAATTCCAAACGAATAAAAAAACGCCCAAATGAAAAGGTTTAAGGCACTTTTTAGGTTTTTGTATTGGTTTATATTGTTATGTTCGTTTGGATTTTTTGCTATTATTTGGACACAAAAACAGACCTTGCAGAAAAAAATAACTACGCAAATGAAAACACCAAAAGCAGGCACTAAAAAAGATATTTTAGCTCCTATAAAAAAAGCAAAAATAGTGGCAAAAAG
>JANYGM010000271.1 GCA_025362415.1 bacterium | reverse complement strand
TTTATTCCCAAATCATAAACCACAAAAAGCCACACGAATACGGTGGCTTTTGAGGGTTTTTATTGAATTACTGGATTTTTTTGAGGAAAAAAATGTATCCTATCCGTAGATGGATTTGAAGGAAAAAACCCATAATAGATGAAATTATAACTACTATCTAAATAAATTATACTTTTATCTTCAAAAATAAACAAATCATTTTTTCTTAGCATTTCTATTCTAAAGTGAACTATTTTGGCTTTTAACAAAATTGATTTGGAGAGTTTAATACCCTCACTAAATTCTCCTGTATAAATTATATCGTGATTACAATAAATTGTAAAAATATCTTGTTTATTGAAATTAAAAGGATTATTTACAGCAATTAAAGACATATCTTTAACTGTTGTATCTATAGCAAATTGTGATTTGATTTTTTTTAAGTATTCAGCACTATTGACATTTATTGGTTCTTGTTTATGTTCACTACAAGCGTGACACAGTAAACCAATAGTGAGATATCCCCCTAAAAGTAGTAGGGAAAATTGTAAAAATTTAGTGAATTTCATTTGTTTATCATTATTATTTGTTGTCAGAACTTTCGCCCTAACAACAAATAATGTAACTTTTGCACTATGCTGCAACTGCTACAACAGGTTTTTTGCCTAGTTCTTTCATAAGTTTTATGTGAGAAAGTGTTGCTGTCCACATTGTAGGAGATTCATTATATTCAATGCCAAACTCTTCACATTTAGCTTTTACTATCTCGCTAAGTGCAGGATAATGTACGTGACTAATGCGTGGGAATAAATGATGTTCTATTTGGTAGTTTAGCCCACCCACATACCAAGAAATAAATTTGTCATCACGAGCAAAATTTGCCGTTCCTGCCAACTGATGTACAGCCCATTCGTTTGCTATGTGTACTTCTTCTGTATGTGCCGTTTCAAATTTAGTTTCTTCTACTACGTGAGCTAGTTGGAAAACAATTGCCAAAATCAGTCCTAAAACTGCGTGCATAGCCATAAAACCTATAAACCAGTTGAGTGTTCCCACAAAATAAATAGGTATTCCTATATAAAAAACCAAATAAAGTGCCTTGCTCACCCAAAATGTAACGTGGTCTAGTGTCGTCATTGCAGGCATATCACTCACGACAATTTTTCTACTAAAATATTTTATATAATCAAACATAAGCATCCACGTAATAGAGCTAAGCGCATAAGCACCAAACATATAAATATACTGAAATTGATGTGCAGGTTTCCACGCCTGCGAGCTACACATACGCAAAATAGGGTGTTTGTGAATGTCGTCATCAAGTCCTTCAATATTGGTGTAAGTATGATGTATTACATTATGTTTAAATTTCCAGATGTATGCGTTTCCGCCCAATGCGTTTATAGAAAGTCCTACAAGGTCATTAACCCATTTTTTGCTAGAATAAGAACCGTGACAAGCGTCGTGCATCACATTAAAACCTATGCTTGCTGCTACCACCGCAAACAACACACAAAAACTAAGTGCAATAGCCCAGTGCATAGGCACAATAAGCACGCTCACATACAAGGCAATAGCCATAGGCACAAGTACCAAAGTTTTGGCATAAAGTTCCCAGTTGCCTGTTTTTTTGATGTTATTTGTAGTAAAATAATTATCTACTGATTTTTTCAGAGAGTTAAAAAAGTCAGCTTTTCTGTTAAAAATTACTTTTGGCATAAATTAAAAATTTAAAATATGAATAATAGCCCCAGCCCAAAGGAGCAATACAAATACATTTTTCAATGTCTTTTTTGTGTTGTCGGGTGTTTCCACCCGACAACAAATATAGCTTTTAAATACCAGTTTTTGGAGAAAATAAAACGTAAAAATCATTATTTCCTCAAAAATAAAAAATCTAAAAGCGCATTTGTCGTCAGGTGGAAACACCTGACGACACAGAGAATAGCTCCAACCCCAAAGGAGCAACACAAATACATTTTTCAATGTCTTTAAAGTCCCCTTGTGCTACGCTAGGGATTTAGGGGCTTCTACTAAGCCATTACCAGTTGAGGCTTTTTGCCCATTTGGTTTATTAGACTAAAATGCGACACAATGGCTTTCCACATTGTAGGAGATTCATTATAAGCAATATCAAACTGCTCACAGGCATCTTTTACAATTTTGCTAAGTGCTGGATAATGTACGTGGCTAATACGAGGGAACAAATGATGTTCTATTTGATAGTTTAGACCGCCTACATACCAAGAAACAAGTTTGTCTTTACGAGCAAAATTAGCAGTTCCCATCAACTGATGTACCGCCCATTCGTTCTCAATGTGAGTTTCATCTATGCCCAAAACTTCAAATTTAGTTTCTTCTACTACGTGTGCTAGTTGAAAAACAATAGCCGTAACAATGCCTAAAACTGCGTGCATCACCATAAAACCAACAAACCAGTTCGTTACGCCAAGAAAATAAATAGGCAAAGCAACATAAAAAATGTTATACAAAATCTTACTAACCCAGAAAATAGTATGTTCTTTGATACTCATTTTTGGCATATCACTAATATGAATTTTTCTGCTAAAATACTTGACATAATCCAACACAAACATCCACGCAATAGTGCTAATGGCATAAACAACCAACAAATAAATAGACTGAAAACGGTGTGCAGGTTTCCATTCTTGGCTACTGCACATACGCAAAATAGGGTGATTAGCAATATCATCATCAAGTCCTTCAATATTGGTATAAGTATGATGAATTACATTATGTTTGAATTTCCAGATGTAAGCATTTCCACCCAAAGCATTCAAAGAAAGCCCTACAAGGTCATTTACCCACGTTTTTGTAGAATAAGACCCGTGACAAGCATCGTGCATTACATTAAACCCAATGCTTGCAGCCACCAACGCAAACAATACACAAAGCCCCAAAGCTGCTATTACAGGCATTGTTGGTACAAGAAGGAGCGTTACATATATACCAACTGCCATAGGTACAAGTACCAAAGTTTTGGTATAAAGTTCCCAGTTACCTGTTTTTTTGAGGTTATTGGTTGTGAAGTAGTTATCTACTGATTTTTTAAGCGAGTTATAAAAATCTGCTTTTCTATTAAAAATTACTTTTGCCATAAATTATACGTTAGAGGATATTTTAAATAAGAATTGAAAATAATGTTTTTTTAAGTTGATGTAATTTAATAAGGATTTGTAATAATGATATTTTAGGCTATAAATATAGCCTTCATTTTTGGTAAGATAATATTTAAGAATAATGTTTTTCTTTTGTGCATATTTTATGCCTATTTTCATTATTCTGTATTTATGAATTATTCAAAAACCACTTTTATCTATATTACAACAAGCATTTTAGCAGATTTGTAAAGATAAAAGTGGTTTGTTTTTAGCTAAGTGGAATTTGTCAATTAAATTTATGTTTTATGTGATAAAATTATGTGTAATTAGTTGATTATCATAATTTTGTATTCATTCATAATTCACAATTTAAAATTCACAATTACTTACTTTATTTTGGTTGGTTGTTTTTGTTTCCACCAAAAAAGTTACTCAAAATCCCCCCAATATCTAATTTGCCTTCACCACCTACAGCAGCAAGAATACCTTGTAGGCTAAAGCTATTGTCTTTTTCATCATTTGTTTTATTAACAAAATTTGCCATTATTGTTGGAATAAGAGAGTTTGCAATACCCGTTGCAGTTTGCTCATTCATACCAAATTTTGTAGCAAATTTCCCTACAACGCTAGAAATCATACTATTCATAATAGGATTTTCTTGATTGTTTTGTGCATTTACGACAGTACCATCAGCATTTTGCTGATTATTTCCTTGAAACATTTGTAGCAAAGAGTTTACGTTTCCATTGGCTACTTGTGTTTGCAATACAGAAAATATAGAAGATGCCACAGAGGAAACTGCTGCTTCATTGTATTCGTTAGGAACGGCTGCATTATTGACAATTTGCTCGCCAGAATGCTCTTTTACCAAATTCATTAGTTGTTCAAACATATAAATATAAGTTTAATTATTAAAAATAATATTAGACAAATATAAGATTATTTTTTTAAATTTCCTATAAAAATAAAAATAAATAGCAAATTCATTTCCCTAAACCGTTTCCATCAATAATAATTATTTTTATATTTTAATCCTGACAATATTTATGCTTTACTGCCTGCAAAATGATATAAATCTGTTTCAAATCCTCCAAATCTAAGCTATCAAAAGATTTAGAAATAACATACTCAAATTTATTTTCTGCTAATTTCTCTAAAATCACAAAAAACCAAATTCGCCCAACAATATAACCACCACGCATAATAGCAGTTTTATTTTTTTCTGTGGCTACTAATAATTCTGCTAATAATTGAACACGAGGGTCTTTATCAGGAATGGAGGGCTTAAATTCTTGAATAAAAAAATAAGGTTTTCGTGGATTTTCCGTACCAGATGCCACCATAAAATCCGTAAAACCTTTGAATTCTACACCATTTAGCGTACCTGAAAGTGCCGTATCATACCAATCACTCACAGACTCAAACACAAAATCAACAAGGTTGAGAATGGGAATAATAAATTTCGCCCTTAAATTTTCCTCCATATAAAAGGCAATACGAGTTTTATTTTTCTGAATTAAATTTTTGAAAAACAAAATTTCTATATCATCTAAATCATACGTAGTCTCAAACCACTCATCAAATTTAGCATCATTATCAACTACTTTAATATCAACAATTTCCTCTAAATCTGAAAATTTGATATTAGAAAAATTATAAGATTTTACTTCTGTATTTTCCATATTTTAATCACTTACAAACCTAAATCTTCCCTAATTTGTATTGCTTTTTGAGATAAAACTGTTGTAATTGCATCAAAATCCTCCTTTTTAGGTAAATCTTGGCGCAACCCAACATAAAATTTTATTTTTGGTTCTGTACCAGAAGGACGTGCCGAAATTTTGCTACCATCTTCTGTAAAAAATTGTAAAACATTTGATTTTTCAGGGAAATTTAATATTTTTTCTTCTCCTGTCAAAATATTTTTTTCTGTAAGTGCCTGAAAATCTTTAACAAGCACTACTTTTGAGCCTGCAAGCGCAATAGGTGGTGTATTACGGAAATCTTGCATCATTTTTTTGATGTCTTCTGCACCAGAAATGCCTTTCATAGTGATAGGTATCAAAGTTTCGTAATAATAACCATATTCTACATACATTTCTTTCATCATTTCATACAAAGAAATGCCATTTTCTGTAGCATAAGCGCATATTTCAGCAATAATAGCAGCAGCAGCAATGCCATCTTTATCTCTAACAAAATCCCCAATCATAAAGCCATAACTTTCTTCCCCTCCTGCAATAAAAACCTCGTTTTTTTCGTGCTGACGTATCACGTCTGCAATATATTTGAAGCCTGTAAGTGTGTTGTAGCACGCCACACCCATTTTTTGCGCCATATTATCCATCAATTCAGTTGTAACAATAGTTTTCACTATGTACTGATTTCCTGTAATTTTTCCTGCTTTTTCCCAAGCATTAAAAAGATAATACAAAATCAAACTTCCAGTCTGATTACCATTTAAAAGCACAAATTCTCCTTTTTCATTTTTTACGGCTATGCCCAAACGGTCTGCGTCTGGGTCTGTAGCAAGCACCAAATCTGCATTGAGTTCTTTGGCAAGTTTAAGGGCAAGCGTGAGAGCTTCTGCTTCCTCTGGATTAGGAAAAACTACCGTAGGAAAGTTTCCATCAGGTTTTTCTTGTTCTTTGACTACACTCACTTGCTCAAAACCAAGCATTGCAAGTACTTGTGGCACTTGCGTAATACCTGCACCGTGCAATGGTGTATAGACAATTTTAAGATTTTTATGTTTTTTGATAAGGTCTTTATTGATAGACTGCGCCAAGATTTGCGCTTGATAAAGTGCATCAATTTCTTTTCCAATGAGATGTATATTTTCTTTAATTCCTTGAAAATTAACATCTTCTATTTTTATTTTTGCTATTTCGTCAATGACATTTTGGTCGTGAGGTGCGACAAACTGCGCTCCATCATCCCAATAGGCTTTATAGCCATTATATTCACGAGGATTGTGGGAGGCAGTCACCATAACACCACTTTTGCAACCTAAATGCCTAATAGCAAACGACAATTCTGGAGTAGGGCGCAAACTCTCAAAGATATATGTGTCAAAACCACTCGCAGAAAACACATCAGCCACAATATTCGCAAAAAAAACGCTATTATTGCGACTGTCGTAGGCAATAGCAACTTTTATTTTATTATTATTTAGTACATCATTTTCACTAATAGGAAAGCATTTTTTGATATAATTAGCAAGTCCTTGTGTAGCCATTCCAACAGTATATTTATTCATACGGTTTGAGCCAACGCCCATAATACCACGCAAACCGCCTGTTCCAAACTCTAAATCTTTATAAAAGGCTTCTTTTAGTTCATTTTCCTTATTTTCAGATATAAGTTGTTGTATTTCATCTTTAGTATTTTGGTCGTAAGCACCTGAAAGCCAAGTATTTATTTTATTTTGAATATTTTGTTCTAACATAATTTGAAACGTATTTTTGTTGTTATGAGTAAATTATTAGCAACAAGGAAATTATATTTTTTTATCCTTGAGTTACTTTGATTTCTTTTACTTTGTTAGTTTTGTCAAACAAAATTGTTAGTTTTCCTATGTTAATTCCAGTTCCTGTCATTCCTAAAGAGTAATAATATTCATAATCTCCTTCACCGTCAGGTTTTCCAAGTAGGTTATCAATTTCAGGTTTCATCATTCCAACTAATTTGAATTTTTTTCTTAGATCATTCATCATATTCCATCTCATTTGTGAATTTTCTCCAAGATTTAAGTCAGTTTTTTGCCATTTATTTGAGTCAAATCTCTCGTATGGAATTTGTCCACAAGAGTTTAACAGAAATCCAATAATTATAAGTTTTAAATGAAATGGTTTCATTCTTATTAGTATTTTTTATGAAATAGCTTTTGTGCTATGAGTTTATGGTGGCGTAAATGCCACCACTTTACATATTTTTGTTTGAATATTATTGAGAAATACTCTACTTCACACCTCAAAAGCCTTCTTTTGCATCTTCAAACCACACCAATCTACCCATTAAAAGAGCTATTTCTCCCCAACTATTGATGTTTTCATAGACAACACAAGCAACACTACAAGGTGAAAAACTACCCAAATTTACTCTACTAATTTTCTCCAAAAGATAAGAAATATAAGGATTATGACCAACCAAAATAATTGTATTATATTGATTATCAATATTTTGTATATAGCTTATCCACTCTTTGGTGGTAGCAATATATAAATATTTATCTTGTGTGATATTCTCTGTAGGAAAGCCTAGATGTGAGGCAATTATTGTGGCGGTTTCAAGTGTACGTAAGGCAGAACTTGTGCCTATAAAATCAGGAATAATGTCCTTTTTTTGCAAAATTTGCCCTATTTCGTTAGCTTTGTCTATTCCGTTTTGTGTTAATTTTCTATCAAAATCAGCTATTTCACTTGGATTTTCTGCCTCTGCGTGCCTTATTAGAAGTATTTTTTTCACTTAAAAATTTGATTATCAGTGTTTTAAATAATTATCAGTTATGAGTTAGATAACGACATTGCTAATTTGTTATATTTTTCGTGATACTAGATAAATCAAAGGGTTATAAAAAAAATCATAGTGTTATAAATATCTCGCTCCGCTGGAGCGAAATACGAAATACACTTATTTTCCTATAAATATACTGCCCCGCTGGGGCTGAATACAATTTATCAATGTCGTTATCTAAGTTAAAAATACAAAGTACAATGTATTTCAATTCACAATTCACAATTCACAATTCACAATTATTTATATTTTTTCAATATTCATTACAAGGGCATCACCTTTGATAGTGCATTTTTGACTGGTTTTGTCAAACATTTCTGTACGAACAGTTGCTGTATGCTTTTCTGGGTTGGTTTCTATCACCGTAAAAACCACTTCATAAACTGTATCTACAAACATTGGACGCATAAATTCCATAGTTTGACGCATATAAATAGTACCTTCACCTGGGAAAAACATACCAAAAACTCTAGAAAACACACTTCCACCCAAAAAACCGTGCATAATAGGGCGTTTGAAGGGTGTTGTAGCCGCATACGTAGCATCTAAATGCAAAGGATTACTATCGCCTGTAAGTTCTGCAAATTTGTTTACTTGCTCTTGTGAAAAGCTAAATTCTTGCTTAAAAACATCATTTACTTGTATTTTAGACATTATTTTATTGATTTTAAGATTTAATTTAAGTTGATTTTTTTGCAAATATAAGTATTTTTGATTACTTTTGATACCTCAACCAACACAAAAATATAAAAAGCTCTAAAAAACATATAAAAACATGCAAATTCGTTTTTCTGTCAAACAACTTACCAAAAAACGTCCTTTTATCAATGCCCAACCACTTGAAATTGCGGGAGAATATGGCACTTATTATGATTTAAAAGAGGTTTTAACTGCTATTGTAACCCAACAAGTAGGCGTTTTTAACCAAAAAATAGATGATAGCATCAATCAAAAAAATCTTTTTACTTTTTTTGAAGAAACAGAACTTACGGCTGAAGCAGAAACAGGTAAAGTACGCTTTGGGGCTATCTACAACGACAAAAAAGCAGATTTAGACAAAGCAATAGAAACTGTTTTGTTGGCATTTTATGATGGCTTGATAGTAATTTTTATTGATGAAAGACAATTAGAAAAATTAGATGACAAAATCAGATTTAATGAAAATACTATTGTTACGCTGGTAAGACTGACTTTTTTGTCTGGAAGTTTTTGGTAAAATAACCTATAAGTGTCTGAATCACAGATTTTATTTTGATTACACAAATGACACAGATTTTTAGAGAATAGAAAATAAAAATAAAAAAATAAAAAATCCGTGTCATCTTGTAATCCGTCTTAAATCAGTGATTCAAAGTTTCCTATTTGTCTGAATCACAGATTTTATTTTGATTGCACAAATGACACAGATTTTTAGAGAATAGAAAATAAAAATAAAAAAATAAAAAATCCGTGTCATCTTGTAATCCGCCTTAAATCCGTGATTCAAAGTTTCCTAAGCATAGACTTCCTTAGAAATAAGGTAGCGTTCTGCATCAAGAGCTGCCATACAGCCCGTTCCTGCAGCCGTAACGGCTTGGCGGTAAACGTGGTCTTGAGCATCTCCACAGGCAAAAACACCTTCCAAATTGGTTTTAGCAGAACCTTTTATAGTCTCTATATAACCGTTTTCGTCTAAATTGATTTGTCCTTTGAAAATATCTGTATTGGGTTTGTGTCCAATAGCTACAAAAAAGCCAGTAACCACAATGGTACTTTCTTCTCCTGTAATCAAATTTTTCAATAAAACGCCTTCTACATCTTCTTTTCCAAGTATTTCTTTGGTTTCAGAGTTCCAGATAATCTCTATTTTAGGGTTTCTTTTTACTCTTTCTTGCATAATTTTTGATGCCCTAAATTCATCTTTACGCACAATCATATAGATTTTTTTGCATAGTTTTGATAAATAACTAGCTTCCTCGCAAGCAGTATCACCACCGCCCACAATAGCCACCTCTTGATTTTTGAAGAAAAAACCATCACAAACCGCACAAGCAGAAACACCTCTACCATTTAAGCGTTTTTCAGAGTCCAAACCCAACCATTTTGCAGATGCACCAGTAGAAATAATAACAGTTTCTGCCTCTACAATAAACTTATTATCAACCACAACGCTATGAATACCACCATTTTGTGAAAAATTAGCCTTTGTAATGATACCACTATTGATTACTGTACCAAATCTTTTGGCTTGCGCCTCAAAATCTTGCATCATTTTAGGACCCATCACACCATCAGGGTAACCAGGATAGTTTTCTACATCATTTGTAATGGTGAGTTGTCCGCCAGGTTGCATACCTGTATATAATGTAGGCGTAATACCTGCACGAGCCGCATAAATAGCTGCCGTATAGCCCGCAGGACCAGACCCAATAATAAGACATTTTACTTTTTCTTTGATTTCCATCTTTTTAATTAGAAATTGTGAATTAGGAATTATGAATGTTTTAATCTGCTACAAAAATACGAATATATATTGTATTCATCTGTGTATCTGTGGCAATACCTCAAAACTTTATTGTGCTAAATTATACCTCACCTGAATACCAAAATTAGTATTTTTCACAGGAAACGAACTAGAAATAGCAGGCGTATTGATACTACGCTCAAAATAAACTTGAAAAGTAAGGTTTTGAGCTGCTGTATAAGTAATGTTTGGTTTTAGTTGAAAATTATAATTACCACCCGTTACCACGTTATCTTGTGTAAGGCTTCTTTGAACTGTTCTTGTATCATTGATAGAAAAATCTAAACGCATTACCAACGTATTTTTTAGGATAATTGGTTGTCTATCAGAGTTTTTAAAGAATGGCACTCTAAAGTTTTTAGTTGTATAACCCACTCCCAAAACAATAGCATTATTGCGTATTTCAGAGATTTGTGCGTTAGAAAGATTAAGCCCAATATCACGGCTACGGTTGTAGTCTATTTTGAAATTCAAACCGTCTGTTGTAGTAGCATCAACACCAAAAACAGGCGCAAAACGCTCCGAAATTTGCACTTGACCAAGCACCAAAGTAGGTATAAAATTGCCTTCCGTATTAGCACGTGAAGGCAATGGTTGCTCCATTTCGTTCACGTTGATAGCCAAATTATTTGCTACTTCTGAACGGTTGTTGTTTTGTCCATATTCCAAAGAAGAAGTATAACCACTTACTCTATATTCAGAATTATAACTATGTTTGATAGCAAAATTTCTAAATTTTTCCTTAATAGCCGCAATATTTGAGAGCCCAGAATAATTCAAATTCCAGTTTGGTAGCGGTATTTTTGGAAACGAATTTGTAGAAGATTTATCAGGATTTGCGCCTGTATAAGCTGCCACAAATGCCCCTATCAGCACATCTTGCGAGTTTTCTGTATATTTTCCTGCCGTTGAAGGATTTAAAGCAGTCAAACGGTTTACAAAAATGGTACGATATTCTTTAAATTTCTCAAAAGTTTCTGAAATAGTGCCTCTATCATTATTAAAAGCAGTTTTTATACTGATAATAGAAATAGAAAACGTACCCGTTCTTACAGGACTAAGCGACTGAAATTGCGTAGCGGTTGGCTCATACCTAAAAAGCTCTTGATAACCTTTTGTACGCAAACGCTTGGCATCAACCGTAATTTTGAAATCTCTAAATGGCTCTAACTGTCCTGTAAACTCCAATCTTTCATTAAATGTTTGCAAATACGGTGCATTTTGACGCAAACGAGTATTATTATTTGCCGTTAAGAAATTATTTGCAGCAAATTCATAACGCAAATCTGGGCTTTGCGCACCTGACAAAAAGCTCACCATTTGCGGATTAAAGCCGTTTGTAAGTCCAAAATACTCTGGACGTGCATTATAACCACTTATAGTTGTACCTTCATTTAAGGTATAATTCATATTAAGGCTACGGAAAGACATCAAAGTACGGAAAAAAGTACGCACAACAAAGTTTTCACTTAGTTTTTTACCTTTTTTCTTTGTTGTATCTGTCGGATTTCTTACTTCTTTTTCTGTGGGCTTTTCAGCAGGAATTTTTGGTGTAAGATTTTTATCTTTTCCTTGCTTTTCAGCTAGTGCTTTTGCTTGTTTTGCCTTTAATTTTTCTAATTTTTTAAGTTCTTTATTTTTCTTATCTAAGGCTTTTTGCTCTTTTTTGGAGAGTTTTCTGACAAACTTTTTAGGTGCTTTTGGGTCAATAACAGGTGTTTCTACTTTCTTTTTGGTTGGTCTTTTTGGCTGATATTCGTTGATTTCTTTCAAAAATTTCACCTTATTATAAAGTTTCAACAAATCCATACGCCCACGTAAAGTACGCTCACGAGTGTTTTTCATATTATTTCCCAAACTATCTTCTAAGCCCAAAGAAGCTGCTGTCCAGTTATAATTTGTCTTATAAGTAGCATCTATTCCTATCCAATTAGTGGCAGGAAATTTGTCTAGCGGAAGTTTGTATGTAACACCAATATCTTGCGTAAAATCTTTCATACGACCACCTTTTTGCAGGTTTTCATTGACATATTTGTTATTAGCCTCTGTATTTTTTTCTCCTGCAAGTTCATCAACAACAGCATTAGCGTTAGCACTATAAATAATATTGATACTCTTTGTAATAGGATAATTAACGGCATAAGTTCTCGTAAAATTATAGTATTTTTCAAAGAAAGGCGCAAAATTAGTTTCGCTCAAATCACCAGAACGCAGTTGTGTACGCAAGAAACTTCTATCCAATTCATACCTTACAATGATGCTTGGCAATGATTTACTCAAATTAAAATCCTTAAATAACTTCATCCAAGGAGATGCAGCCCATTTTGCTTTGGCAAAAGGTTCCCAATATTTGGTAGCTGGCGTAAAATTATAAGCTACACCAGTTTTCCAATTTTGCTGGAACATTGATTTTGTATTGATGTCTGTTTTCAAAACATCACTATACGACCACGAGAACGCAAAATTAGAAATAGCAAAAAGTTTGGGCTTTGCTTTTGCACCTGCTTTTTTGCCGACATTCGTAAAATTGATGCTTCTTCTTGTCTCATTTTCTTCTACAATTTTGCGGTAATTGTTCTTTTCTTCATTAGTAGCAAACTTTTCCAAAGAACGAGCAAGTTTTACGTCAGGGTCTAGTGGGTCAAAAAGTGGTGCAGCATTATTTTTTTGATAAGAAACAAGCATAGGCAAACGCAAACCCCAAGATTTTGGCGCAAATTTATCTAATGCAAAAGTGCCTTGAACGTCATAATTCAGCGTTTGTTTGGTGGTACGCTCCGCAATTTTGGTGTTGAGTTGTCCAAAACCAAAAGTTGTAAAATTAGCATTTGCCGTAATATTAGCAAAATCAGCTAATTGTACGTTGAGGCGTGCCGTAGCAGAAACGCCTTTTGTTTGGTCAAAACCATCTGTACGCAATTCATTAAACCAAACAATAGCAGATTTTGGCGCACCATCATCACCCGCAATAGTCGGATTTCTCACGCCAAGCATAGCAATAAGTGCCGTACTTGCATCAGGATTACCCACAACCGTAATTTTATATTTACCAATATTTCTGGAATATGGCACAAAAATATTCTTAATTCCTAGATTATTTCTTTCTGTTTTTGTATCAATAATATCCTGAATACTTACTTCCATTAAGTTATCAGGCGACCAAATAAGCTCTCTGCGTGCATCTCTGTTGCCTGTTGCAATGACTTGATTATTATCTGTCATTGTAAGAGGTATTTCTACTTCATAATAATTGTCGTTAAAATCTGTTCCTATACGCATAAAAGCCGACATTTCACCTGTTTTTGCTGAACCATCTGGGCTATTTGCGTGGATATACATTTTTATATTTTTATAAAAACGAAAATTAAAGTTTGTATTCTTATAAACAGCTCTAGCATCTTTATCTCGCAGATTTTTTACGGTAAGTTGCATAGATTGCTCATTGAGTTGTGCATTATTGATGCTTGTAATGTCGGCATCACGTATTACGCCTGGTGGCAAGTCGTAAGGTGTGGCTGCGCCCAAGGCAAGCGCAGAATTTTCTTCAATATTCACCGTAGAAACCACAAAAGAAGGGTCGTAAGGCTCTGGCGGAAGTTGCAAACCACGAGCATTCAAATCACCCAAAAAACGCCTCCACTGGTTAGCTACCAACTGAAATTGTGCCATACGCATTACAATAGGCTGGTCAAATTGTGTCATTGCAAGACGTATATAACGAATAGATTTAAAACCATTGATATTTCCTACTTTGCTATCAAATTCACGCACAGGAATACGAAATTGATACCAAGTAACGGCATCAGCTCCATTTTTAGTAATTCTGGCATCAGAAACCTCCACTTTATCAACAATGTAGTTACGCCCAACCACCAAATCATTTTTACGCATTGAGATTTTATATTGATAATATTCATCTAATTCACTCAAAGTATTATCTCTGTTAAGGTCTTCATTATCAGGGATATTGGTAGCAGAAGTTGTGTAAAGTCCACCTGTATTTTCAGGAGAATTATTTTGTGTATTATTAAAATACTTATATCTTTCAATGATTTTGGCGTTGTTGTTATCCAAATCATCACCTAAATAATATTGAAAATCATCAGCAGAAGGGTCAGCAAATGCTCCAAAACCAGCAAATTTCAGTTTTTCCTCATCATTTGTAAGTCCATCAAGTCCAATATCTTGCACAGGACGAGAATTAGCTGCATTATCAAAAGCATTATTGATATATTGCTGATTTGGCACATTCCCCCAAGGTGTAATATCTTTTTTGGTAGGATTTCCATCAATAGGCAACCCATTTTCAAAAAAATGTTTGCTATCTTTCATTACATCTTCAGAAATACTTCCCAGATTGATATAAAAATCTCCTCCAGTTGTGTTGTTTGCGCCATCTGTGCCATTTGTACCATCAATTATTTTACCTCTTTCTCCTGCAATAAATGGGTCAAGCAACCAAAACTCAACATATTCAATATTTTGGTTATCAAAATCAACTTCTGACGTAATGGCACGAGTAATTGCACCAAAATTAGTCAAAGCATTTGGCAAAATACCATTTGTTTTTGGTTTGGGCGTGATAGCAGGATTGTAGTTATAAGCACCTCTTTCAGAAGGGAAATAGGCTAAATCAAAGGTATTTTCATTGGTTACAATATTATTAAATTGTCTATTTTTAAAAATTTCTTGTGGCACAATAGGGCGCATATAATGGTTTTCCAAATCTTGCGCTGTGATATTGGCAGGTTTTCCACGTTGAGCGGAAGGATTATAAAAAGAATTATCAATGTTATACCAAGCCAAATGCGCCCTGTTATAAGCTGATTCTAGCGGATTTGCAGGATTTCCTTGCGCTGCAAATGCAGGTGTTGCACCTAATTTCCAGTTAATTCCTGCAGCATTTGTAAGGTTGATAGGCACTTCTGCCCCTTCAAAATCATCAATATAAGATACATTTCCAGTTAGTTTTGCACCAGTAGGCGCAATTTG
>JANYGM010000270.1 GCA_025362415.1 bacterium | reverse complement strand
TAAGTAGGAGAATTCTCAACAAAAATTGCGCCTGTTTCCCCTAAATCCCCGAAGGGACTTTAATACAAAAACCCCAAAACCACTTTCGTATGTGTATATTACAAAATAGGTAGCTTTTCACAAGTGAAAAGCTACCTATTTTTTAGTCTAATAATTTTGTTTCTAAAATTTCTTTAAACTTACGCAATATGGCAATAATTGAAAGTAAATCATTTTTATCAGCACTATCAAACGCCTTAGAAACACAATAACTGCTATTTTCTAGGATAATAAATTTCCAAATAGCACCATTCACTTCACAACCATAAAGCGGTTTTTTGTCATCATTGATAATTTGCGCTATCAAAAAAGCCTCCAAAAGTTGCGCCATAGAGTCGCCAGTAGGGTTTTTGTCAGGTTTATATTCTTGAAAATGAAAGTATGGTTTTTGCATAAAATCCATCATTCCTTTGGCTATCACAAAATCAGCCTTGACAGAAAGCGAGTAACCTTGCACCTCCGCTGCTAATTTTTTATCAAAAAAAGTTACAAATTTTTTATCTTTTAAGACTTGCCCCAATTTCAAAACGTAACTAATAAACTTCATTTTTAGGTCTTCTTCACTCCAAGTGCTAATATATTCACGCCCATCTTCATAAATTTCATCAAAAATAGACTGCTCAACGACTGAAAAAACAGGCATCTCCACCGTTAGCCACTCGCTCATAGTGGGTGTAATAGGACTTATTATTTTGGTTAGGTTAAAAGCAAGCACTATTTCACCTTCTCGCCACTCTTTTTTCTTTGCCATAATATTTATTTTATTGACAACTATATAACTTTTTTGATTTTTTGATTTACAATTTCAATTTTTCTCTAATCACATAATCATTCGTTTTAGTAGAGTTCATAGTAATCATTTCTCCTAGAAAACCAGCCAAAAACAACTGTACCCCCATTATAAGAGCCACCAAAGCCAAATAAAAAATAGGCTGCTCCGTTATTTGCCGTATTTCGTGGAGAGGTGGCTTATAAGTGAGTTGTTGTATCTTTTGAATAATAAGATAAACTGTAATGCCCATACCTGTCAGAAATGACAATGCGCCCAAACTTCCAAAAAAGTGCATTGGTCGTTTTTTAAATTTAGAAACAAACATTATAGAAACCAAATCCAGAAAACCATACAAAAAACGCTCTAAACCAAACTTAGTAACGCCATATTTGCGTGGGTGATGTTTTACTTTCTTTTCTGTAATACGCCCAAAACCTGCCCATTTTGACAACACAGGAATATAACGGTGCATTTCTCCATAAATTTCAATATTTTTGACTACTTGCGCATTATATGCCTTCAAACCACAGTTAAAGTCGTGTAGTTTTATGCCCGAAAACAGGCTCGTAACACCATTAAAAAGTTTTGTAGGAATGGTTTTGCTAAGTGGGTCTTGACGGTTTTGTTTCCAACCAGAAACCAAATCATATCCATCAGTTTTTATCATTTTGTAAAGTTCTGGAATTTCCTCTGGGTCGTCTTGCAAATCAGCATCCATAGTAATAATAACTTCTCCACTAACATCTTGAAAACCAGTATGTAAAGCTGCTGATTTTCCATAATTCCTGCTAAAACGTATGCCTTTTACAGCAGGATTTTCTTGTGAAATTTCTTCTAAAACTTGCCAAGAATTATCTGTACTTCCATCATCTATTACAATTATCTCATAAGAAAAATGATTTTTTTTCATTACTTCCGCAATCCAACGACAAAGTTCTGGCAAAGATTCTGCTTCATTTTTAGCAGGAATAACCACAGAAATAGCTATTTTTTGATTGTTTTCCAATGTTTTAAGTAATTGTGAATTTTAAATTGTGAATTGTGAATGAATACAAAGAATCTCTAAGTGTTAGGAAAACAAGAATGAAAATCAAATAACTTAATCATCAGGTTTTTAAATTCGTACTTATTCTTATAAATCAATATCATTTTCCATAAAAATTGGACAATGTACGTACTCTTTCCTACGTTTTTGCTTGCCATAAGGTTTTCTAGAATCTTTCCATTCTCCAAAACTAAACGACAAACCAACTTCGTGTGCGCCTCCCAAACCCTGAAATTTGCCAAAAACATAATCATAACTATATGTAAAACGCAGTTTTTGTACTCCAAAAGATACCACAGCGGCAATGCTACTGTTTGCAGTTTTGCTGATAGGCATATTTTTGTACCATAAGCCTGCTTCTAATACTCCACTTGACCACAAAACACCTAAATCAGCTTGATAAAGCCCTTTTTGGTCACGTACATTAGCCTGTGGGGTGATAGTATTATATTCGTCTATTTCCATTCTTGCACCTAATTGCAGGCTAAAACGGCGTGGCAACTGATAATTTTTGTCAAAAAAGGAGCGGTTTGGCTCGTTGAGGTGGTGCGCTGCAAAACCTACCCAAATATTTTTATTATGCAAAAAAACACCACTAGCAAGGTCTAAATAGCTTATTTTAGTTTTATTTAATGCTTCCGCAGTAGGCGAAATAGTACCAGAACTATTTAGTTGGTCGCCAAATGTATAGTTAAAAAACCCTATTGATTGGTTGTTGTAGCCTGCTGAAATGCCCAATTTCATTTGCCATTCGTCTGAAAGTGCCACGTGATACGCATAATTGAGCGTTATGCTGCTTGCTCGTATGCCCGCCTGCCCTGCCTGTGAGTTCATAACAAGTAACCCAAAACCACTATTTGCATTATTTGCGTTATAATCAATGGAAAAAGCATTGTTTATGAATGTTCCACCCACTTTTGGATATTGAAACCTTGATAAAAGCATAGCACGCCCCTTCTCTGTACTTCCTGTAAGTGCTGGATTTAGGTACATTGGTGCGCCATTGGGTTGCGAGAAAACATTATCTTGTGCAGTTATCTTATTGATATTCAGTAAGATAAAAATATAAAAAAAGTAGTATTTCAAAGTAATGATGAAAGATAAATTTTTAATTATGAATTAAATAAAAAATATTTTTACAAATATCTTTATTTTTTGCTTAATTAGGGCAAAAATTTTACCAAAAAATCAAAAAAAGTATAAAAAATGAAAAAAAATGAGCTTTACATACTGATAACGGCTTTTGTATTATCTTTATTACTTTTTTTGGTAGCTACAAAAGAAGGTTTATTACTTACCTACGACTCACGTGCCTACCTAAAACTTGCTCAAGATAACAGTTTTAAAAACTCAATAAATGCAGTTTGGATGCCTTTTTACCCATTTTTATTGTCTTTTGGAAAAATATTTGGAGAAAATAATATTTTGCATTTTGCTAAAATATTTCATTTGGTATGTTTATTAGGAATTATTACACAAACTTTTTTTATTACAAAAAAATGTATCAAAACCCCAATTTTGCGTTATTTTGTACTATTTATGGTTGTATTTTCTGTATCAAATTTGCAAAATGCAGTTTTTTTGTGGTCAGAATCATTCTTTGTTGTGATTTTGTTGTTTAGTTTTATGCTGTTAAATCAAGAAATCATCAGTAACAAAACATTATCTTTCCTAATTATTTTGAGTGTTTTATTGTGTTTCCAACGGTTGGCGGGTATTTTTTTTGTATGGTTATTTATGGCAATAATAATACTCAAAGACATAAAAAAGATGGGAAAAAAAGAAATAATGTTGGAAGACAACGACCTTCTGTTTGGAAAATACAAAATAATGACTGATATACTAATGCAAATAAATTGGATTATGCTGAAAGCATTTATTTATTTATTTTGTTCCACGTCAGTGATTTTTTTGTGGTTTTTCCTAAAAGAGCGTTACCAAGATACGCCACAACTTGCTCAAAATCTTATTGAAGGAAGTTTTTTTACTAATATTTCCTCGTGTTTTGTGGTAATGGTAGAATGGTTTTTACCTAATTTTTTGCTAAATTCCCTACCCTATTCAGAAAAAGTAATGGTATCATTTTTTCTAATTTTGGGAATGGTTGCTACAATGATTATTGTAGATATCAAAACACATAATAAACTCATTTTCAGTATTTTAATATTAGTTTTTGGCTACATTTCTGGTATTTGTTTTCTTGCTTTAAATATTCCTTCTGAAACAGACCGTTATATTAGTGTTGTTCAAATCTTATTTTTTGTAGGTTTGGGCGCAAGTTTAGATTTTTTTTGGGAGAAAATAACCCTTGTTTTCAAACGCATATTGCTTATTCTGATGATATTAACTTTAAGTTATAATATTATCAGAATAAGCAAAAATGCCCTTTTTTGGGCTGGAACTCCTCAACTTTTGGAAAGCCCAAAACCTTCCAAAAACTAGAAAAATATTTGTTATCTAATTATTTGAATGATACCACTACAAAAGCCTCTTTGATAGCATCAAAAGGAACTATTATTGGTGGTTGCACTTTCTTTTTAATGATATTTTGAATAGAAAGTGTTTGTGTTTCTTGCTCAAAATCAAGTAGTTTCCCTTCTATATTAGTAGCATCTTTTAGGCTAATTTTTAGTGTTCTCCCTATGTGTTGCGGATACTGACGTACAAAACGCAAAGGAAAATCAACACCAGGTGAAGATACATCTATGCTATATTTTTCTGCTATTTCGTCTATCTCATCAAGGTGTGCGGATACGTGTCGGCTCACGCTCACACAAGTATCTATGCCTACACCTGCATCACCATCAAGCAAAACAGTTATTTTAGTAGTTTCTTTGAGTGTTTTTATCTGCAAATCAACCACAAAAAAAGCAGGTTCTAATGTCTGTGCAATACTTTCTTCTATAATTTTTCTTAAATCCATTTTAAAATGCTAACTTTTTTTAGTAAAATGATGGTACAAAGATAGTATAATTTTACATTTATTTAAGATTATTAAGCACAAAAAAAGGTTTCTCATATATGAGAAACCTTTTTTGTATTTAAGCTATTTATACTTTTTGAGGATATAAATTTATTATTTTATTGTTTAGCAAGACGTTTCAAGATACGACCTTTTACGCTATCAACTTCCATTAAATAAATTCCGCTAGAAAGATTTTCCAAAGAAATTGTCATTTGGTTGTTGCTTACGTTAGAAGTATATACTTGCTTACCTTGTGCATCATATACACGTATAGTTGCCTTACCCAACGCAATACCGCTAAAATCAACATTAAATTCTCCTTTACTTGGATTTGGAGAAACTTTTACTAGGCTAGAAAGTGCATCTAAACTTGTCGTAGGGTTCTCTATTACAGTATATGCAAAAGAGCTAGTACCAGTGCAAGTTAATGCTACTGCATTAGGATTAGTAGCCGTAACTACAAATGTACCTGTACTTGCTTTTGTTGGCGTACCTGTTATTTTGTAAATAGCTGGTGCTACTGGTGTTGTGGTAGCTGGTATAGTAACAAAAGTTAAACCTTCTGGAAGACCTGTTACTACAAAGTTATAAAGAGGTATAGAACCAATTTCACTGGCAGACAATACAATGTCTTCTATAGCAAAACCTTTAGTAAACACTATGTTTGGTATTACTGGAGATACATTTATACTAGAACACGCTACTGTGTAGGTGTAAACCGTTGTTACTGTCGTACACGCTGTTGGCAATGCTGCTGTTGTGGTATTTACATTAACAGTAAATGTACCAGTTTGCCCCAATACTGTTGGTGTTCCTGTGAATGTGCCTGCTGGTGTAAGTGAGAGTCCTGTTGGCAATGCACTACTACCAGTAGTTACAAGTGTAAATGTATAGTTTGCACCACCGCTTGCCAAAATGGGAGGAGCAGCATTATTCAATTGAAAAATCAATGCACCTGCTGCTGGTGATATTACCACAGTTGGGCACACAGTAGCATAAGTATAAACTACTGTAAGACTGCAGTTTTCTGCAATAGATGTTGATCTAACAGAAAAAGTACCTGTACCTACTGTATTAGGTGTTCCTGCAATAATACCTGTGGCAGTATCTAGCAAAAGACCTGATGGCAAAGCACCAGCAGAAATAGAATATGCATAACCTGATGTAGTAGCTAAACCACCAGCAGAGGCAAACTGAATACTGACAGGTTTACTAATTATAAAAGCATAGTTTCCTGTTGTTGATGGAGCAGTAATAACCGCTGCTGGTGTAGCCGTGATTACAACTGGAACAGTACAAGCATTATTAACATTAAAATTATAAACCATTGAACCTTTGCAAGCACCAAGAGTAGAAGTCGCAGTTATTATGAAAAATCCATTTTCTAATACAGTTGGCGTACCAGAGATAACCCCTGTACCAGAAATGCTAAGACCTACTGGCAATGTACCAGCAGTAAGTGCATACGTATAAGTAGCACCAAGAGCACCACCAGTAGCAGTTGGCGTAATAGCCGTGATGGCAACATCTTTAGTAAAATTTTGCAAACTAATTAGAGGTGATACAATTACTGAAGTACAACCAGCAGGGTTGATAGTAACATAATAGTCTTCTATTTCACCACTGCTAGCAGCCGTTGTAAAATTCGTACACGCATTAGTTGCTGCAAGGGCAGCCGTTCTGCTACGTACACGCATTCTGGTAAGACCCGTAAAAGGTACTTGTGCCGCCGTAGGTACTGTTATTGTAGCCGTTCCACTAGTTAAAGGGAAGTATTCCGCCCCAGGAACTCCCGTTGTTGCTTCATAAGTACCATTACCGTTAAAATCTATCCAAACACCTATTGAGGCTGAAGCTACAGTTGTAGAAACTGTTATAGTACGGGAAGCTCCTTGTACTAAACCAGTTGTGATGTTACTAGGAAAATTAGTTACTGTTGTGCTTGCACCTGTATAATTTACATTAGAAGCACAAGTAGTAGTATTATTGATATCATCAAGCGTAACATTAGTAATACAGGCTACGTTAGGTACTACTGTTGGAGCACAATAGCAATTAATAGTAGGATTCATACCAACCAAAACTCGTGAGGCAATAATAGTAGTAGGTATTGGCGTAGCCGTACCACAAGAAATAACACAACGGTAAGCAGTAGGGACAGTTTGTGTAGCAGTATAAGTTGACCCATTTGCTCCAGATATAGGAAGATATGCTGTTGCTGGAGGTGGAGTTCCTGGCGTATAAGTAGCGGACTCCCACTGAAAAGAATTCCCTACATTACTAGCACTTAAACTAAGGGTAAAGGGTGTACCAGAGCAAGCAAGAAATTGAGATGACGCAATAGGTAATGATGATGCAAGAACTGCAGAAGTTGCAGGAACTGCAGTACAAGGAACAGGTGTCCAAGTGTAGGTTTGACCAATTGCTGGTTTTACTGTTGCAGTTAATACAGCAACAGCAGCATTAGTAGCACCTGCAGTAGAAGCAGCCCAAGTACCAGTAGCAGCAACAGCACGGTTATTGAAGTCTGCATTAGTGGCACCTCTAAGACCCACTTCTGGGTTACCAAGCCCTGGCACAGCAGTAGTACCTACAGTAAATGCACCATAAACAATTTCCACTTTACTTCCATTTTCTAACAATCTAATTTGGAAATTATAGTTATCTAATTGTGCTGGTCCTGTAGGAAATTCAGCCCAATCCTTGAATTGTACTACAAATATTCTATTGGGTGCAGTACCAATAGTTTCGGTTCTAAGTTCTCCAAAAGGAGCAGCAAATCTCTGTTGTAAATCTCTGCCAAGTGCGGAAATAACACCTACGTATGCACTTGATACAGATATGGGGCCACTAAATCCAGTATTAGCGGCGAAAGTACCAAAGTGCAATGAACCATTAGAATTTACAGTAACTGAGGTATATGGTAATCCATTGAAACTAAAGGTAAAGGGAAGTGGTGCATTATAATTGTCATCATCTACCGCAGACCCTGAAGTTGGTGCTGGTGTGGTTGCAACAAGTACAGTTCCACCTGTAATAGGCGTATAAGTACCAGCCGCTGTTTGAGTAAAAGCATAACCTGTTGCCACTTGCGCCCACATACTTTGACAAGTTCCTAAAAAGATTAAAATTGCGAGCAGAGGCATACCAAACGGGTTGCTTCGTGTTCGTCCTAATTTGTGAATTTTGTTCATAAAAATGAAAATTAGAGTTTGAATTGAATTATTAGTGAATTTAATATAACGCAACACACTTCAAATAGCCAAAGTTTGCAAAAAGGCAAATTTTGTTATCTAAGAAGTTTTGAATTGCGTATTGTAGCGTGAAAGTAGCTAAAATATTTTACTTTACAATTTCTTAACAGACTTTTTTTTGCAAAAAAAATGAAATAACAATATAATTTATTGATATACAATAAGTTATATTGGCAAATTATTTGAAATTATTTTTCAGTTATTAAGAAAAATAACAGTAGATTATCTGCTTTTTGAAAAATTATTAGTTAGAATTATTTTTAAATATTGGAAAACTTAACCTAAATAAATGGTGTTTAGATTAGAGTTCCTTACAAAAGTTTTTTAATAATATTTTCAACGCTTATTCCTTCTGCTTCTGCCTTAAAATTACGTACAATACGGTGACGTAATATGGGCAAAGCAACTGCCTTAACATCTTCAATATCAGGGGAATATTTGCCGTTAAGCAAAGCATTACATTTCGCCCCCAAAATCAAATATTGTGAAGCACGAGGACCAGCACCCCATTCCAAAAATTGATTAGCTTCATTTGATGCCATACTCGTATTGGGACGTGTTTTATGCACAAGTTTTACGGCATATTCTACCACATTATCAGCCACGACAACACGGCGTATCAAATCTTGAAAATACAATAATTCTTCACCTGTAAGCACTTTATTTACTTGCGCTTTTTTGGCAGAAGTCGTATTTTTTACTACCGCTATTTCGGATTCATAACTTGGGTAATCTAGCATAATATTAAACATAAAACGGTCTAATTGTGCCTCTGGCAATGGATAAGTACCTTCTTGTTCAATAGGATTTTGTGTAGCAAGTACAAAAAATGGCTTTTCTAGTGGATATTTTTTTCCTGCAATAGTTACCGCATATTCTTGCATAGCTTCCAAAAGTGCAGCTTGCGTTTTTGGTGGCGTTCTGTTTATCTCATCTGCTAAAATAATATTAGCAAAAATAGCCCCTTTGACAAACTTAAAATTACGGTCATTATCAAGGGTTTCAGAGCCTAAAATATCAGAAGGCATCAAATCAGGAGTAAACTGAATACGGTTAAACGGCAAATCCAACGCATCAGCAATGGTTTGAATAAGTAAGGTTTTTGCAAGCCCAGGCACGCCCACAAGCAAACAATGCCCCTGCGAGAAAATAGCCGTAAGAAGTAAATTTACTACATCTTCTTGTCCAAAAATAACTTTCCCAATTTCATCTTTTAGTCTTTTATAGGCATCTGTAAGCCCTTTTACTGCTTCTACGTCAGAAGAATATTGCATATTTTGAGTTGTGAGTTTTAAGTTGTGAATTGTGAGTTTGTAAAATATAAGCAACTCACAGTTTTATTTCAAGGCAAATGTAATAAAAATTAGTCAAAATTAGTAAGAACACTACTATTAAGTAATTGTGAATTTTTAATTGTGAATTGTGAATGAATACAAAATACTGATAATCAATTTATTCTATATTATTTTTGATAATATTAAAAGGTGAATTAATTATAATAACCTACTTATTTGGAAAATAACTTTCTTATTTCAATACATTTATCCAACCTTTGTATGTTTTTTCATTTGTGCCGACTGCACTAAAAAACTTTACTTTTGCCACATAATAATATATGCCAGTTGCTACCAAAGTTCCTTGATTTGTTTTACCATTCCAGTTTATTTTTGGGTCTTGGTCATTGTTATAAATTTTTCTTCCCCAAATATTATAGACCTCAAAATCTGTACTTTCAATAAATAAAGCAGGCTCACAAGGTGCAAAAACGTCATTTTTGCCATCAACAGCACTAGGTGTAAAAACATTTGGCAAAATAAAATTTTCACAATTATCTATACAAATCTCGTTACTCTTGGCACTTTCATTGCCTGCATTATCCACAGACGTAACGGCATAACAACCCACAAAAGAAAGCAAATTATTATGAGAATAAGTAAGTATAAGTTTATTTGGAATAGTTGTAAGCAGCTGATAATCAAGTGACTGATTTGCTTTATAATAAATTCTATATTCTTTTATGTTATCTGCTTCAAACTCACAACCTGCTGTATTATCCCCACAACGCCCATTGGGGCTACCGTTGTCACCCTCTGGATTTTTCCAAGTAAGAAAATTAGTAAAAGGTGGTGCAATAGGACTATTTGTACCACATTTTACACTAAAAAGCGTACAATCAGGTATAGGAATAGTCAAGGTAGGTGGACAAGGTGGCGTAATATCTTTTGGTGTAGCAGTTATGGTTTGAGAATTATTCAAAAAAGGCTCTAAAACTGGATAACGAGCCGTAAAATCTGGATTTTTATAGCCCCCACGTGTCAAAATGCGGTAAGTATAATTTTGTGCTTGTATAAGCCCTGTATCAGTATAATTTCCGTTGTTTGTTCCTGCTAAAATAACATCTGTTGGTGTTCCTATCACATTAAAAGTAGTGCCATCATTGCTACGAAAAACATCGTGCTTGATAAGCTGATTACTCCAGCCAACATTATATGTCCAATCTACTCTAATACAACCAGAAGGCGGATTATTGGTGAGTTTTACGGTGCTTGCCACATCAGAAGAATCTCTAAAAACTTTACTTGTTTCATCTGTTGCATTAGAAAAAAATGCTATACGGTATCTATACGCATTATTTGCAGTATTGAGATTATTATCAGCAAAAGTAAGTACCGTTAAATCTGTAGGAACTACGTTAAGATAAGTTTGAACTTCTGTAAAAGTGCCTCCTGTAAGTCCTTCAGCCCTAAATAGTTTGTAACCATACGGTGCAGTTGGCGGATTGTTAGGCGTTCCAAATTGCCAAGGCTGCACAAAAGCAACATTTATTTTGCCTGTTGTAGTAGATGTTTCTATAATATCAACTTTCGTAAAAAGTGGTGTATCAATATCAAGACCTGCACAAATAGGGTCAGAGGACACACTTTCACCACCAGAAGGAGGCGCAAAAGTAGCAGAAATACGGTAAGTATAGCGCACTCCTGCACGTACAGTACGGTCAGTGTAAGTGGTAAGATTAGGTAAAATACGTGCAATAGCAGTATATCCAGCATTTTTTGGTACGCCAGTTTCACAGGTTGCTAGTACATCAGGGCTACAGTTTTCTTTTCTCCAAATAATCAGGCGGTCTGCACGAGTGGCACAAGAGTAAGCTGTCCAATTAAGTGTAATATTATCTTCATTTGGAAGATTATTGGGTGTAGCGGTTACATTGAGTACTTTTGGTCCTAAAACTTTTATTTCCAAAATCTGAATATCCACAAGTGGTGTATTAACGCCTGTGGGTCTATCTTCCGCTTTGAAAAGCACTTGATAAGGGCGTTCTCGTATGTGGTCGCAGGAAGGCAACCACCTAAAAAACAAACTTGCTGGAAGTGGTGTAGTGGGTTGCAATACAGGCGGATTAGGCAAATAAGATGCTTTTGGGTTAGGGAAAGACGCATCATATAATTGGCTTGTCGTAGTAATTATTACTTGGTTGTTGTCTGGGTCTGTGGCAGTTATATTTTCTCCAATGACATCACCAACGACTACACACAAATTGGGGGGAAGCTTTAAGATTGGGCGTTTATTAGTAGAATTGCTCACACGCACCTGCATATCACGCACCACATAACCCAAAGAAATATAATTTCCTTGTACGTTTTTGCGCCATTCTTGTACTCTAATGGCAAAATTAAAATTCCCAACAGTATTAGGACTGTCCCAAGTAACAGTTCCTGTAGAAGGATTGATAACAAAACTAGGTGCGCCACCACCTTCTGCCGTTGTCATATAAGCACTAAGTGGTTGATAACCAGCTACATTTATATTAAAACCTTGTCTTGGTGTAACAAAACTATAGGAAAGGCTATCACCATCTGGGTCATAAGCACCTGGATTATGTAAAAACTTCCTTCCAAGACCTGCAAAGTCTATGGGCAAAGCCTGCAAAATAGGTGTACTATTTCTACCCAAAAATGGGTTTATAATTATTTGAGATTCTACATAAAACTCTGTTCCTAGTGAATTAGACATATTTATAACATCATTTCTATAAGGGTCAGAGTAAGTAATAGTAAAAGTCCCAGCTCCTGCAAACGTATAATTAAACTCATATCTTCCCTCTTGTGTATTATTTCCAACTTCATTAAGAGGAAAAACAAGGTTTGCAGTAAGTTCTACGTTTAGTTCTCTAATAAAAATACGTGCAGAAGAAGCTAGTTCTACGCATTGGGCGCACTTATCACGGTAAAGTGTAAGCGTAATGCGGTAAGTAAGAGCTATTGGGTCTGTACGACTAGCAGAAATTTGCCCAGCTCGTAAGTGTGTGGCTTTTAAGTCGTTAGAAAAGAAAAAACAGAAAACTAATATAAAAATCAGTGCTAGTGGTCGCATAAAGGAAAAGGAGTTTATTTTATCCTCAAAGATAATCAAATATAAACTATTCTGCAAAAATACAAATCAAAAAGCACTTTTTAGTGGTAAATTGAGAAATAGGAACAAGATTTTTTGATTGGGAAGAGGTACGAATTAGTGGGTAATAAGGTAAACTTTGATTATTCTTTTGCTTCTCCAATGGTATTATTTAGTCCTTCATCTGGGGCAACATCTTTGGGAAGTGGCAAATCTTTAAGACTATTGATACCAAAATAGTTCATAAATTTGTCGCTTGTACCATATAAAAGTGGTCGTCCAACGGCTTCTGATTTTCCTTTGATAAAAACAAGTTCTTTTTCTAGAAGTTTCTGCACCGCATAATCACAGTTTACACCTCTGATTTGCTCTATTTCACTTTTTGTGATGGGTTGTTTGTAGGCAATAATGGCAAGTGTTTCTAAAGCTGCGTTAGAAAGGCGTTTTTTGGATTGTTGTTTGAGTAAAATACTAATACTTACCTGATAAGCGGGTTTTGTAAGAAACTGAAACCCGCCCCCAATCTGATAAATTTGGAAGGCATAAATATCTTCATTGTATTTTTTGATGAGTTTTTGTATAGCCTCACTAATATTTTCTTCTGGGATTTCTGCCTCAAACATTTCCATTAGGCACGCCCTCACCTCTGCGAGTGAAATAGGTTCAGGCGCACAAAAAACTAATGCTTCAATATGATTTTGTAGAAAATCCATAATAGCCCCCTAGCCCCCAAAGGGGAATTTAAAGGCAAATACAATTAAAAATTCACAATTAAAAAAGTTATTTTTTGTTGTTTTTTGCTTCAATAGAATGTTGCGTATGAGGCACAACACGCAAACGCTCTTTGGGTATCAGTTTCATAGTATCCACACAAATACCATAAGTACCATTTTTGATACGAATAAGGGCATTTTCTAGCTGTTGGATATATTTTTGTTGGCGTGCAGCAAGTTGGTTGATATTCTCACGCTCAAGTGTATCTGAACCATCTTCCAAAACTTTTGAATGATTGGAGGTATTGTCTGTACCAGAGTCATTTTTTTTACTCAAACTACCTTTCAAATCTTTGAGTTCTTGGCGAGCCTGCTCTACTCTCGTATTCAGCAGCTCTTGGAACTCTTTTAATTCTTCGTCAGAATAACGTGTTTTTTCTTTAACTAGATTTTCCATGTAAAAGGCAAGTTGTAAGTTACAAGTAAATAATTAGAACCGTAAAAATGAAGCTATTAAATTTTGTGCAAAGGTACAATTATTTACTGAAAAAGCAAAAGAAAAAACTATTTTTTCCTTTGCGAGTTTCTCATATCATCAATTATTTTTCGCATAACTATGCTTTCTGTACGAAGTATCTCATTTTGTTCGTGCGTAAGCACCACGAGTGCAGCGGCAGCAGGTGTCTGCCCAAAATTAGCCTGCACAAAGTGCTTATTTCGCTGAATAGGATCATGCTTATAAAGTGGATTTCTCTCATTATCTTCCGCTAATAGTGGCAATTCTTTTGGATCTATGTCAGCTATTTTTGCAACTTCTACTGTAAAATTTTTCAAAGCCTCTTGCAACTTCCAGCCCAGTCCTTTTTTGCCAACACCAATCATAAGAAGTTCTAATTTCGTTTCTTCTGCTGGATTAACCAAAAGCCCCGTTCTTGGGTCTTGCCCTCCCATAACATTTAGTTTGATATTAGCCTTTATATCCTCTAAACTCATTGTCATTTGTACTCTAAAAGCCCTTATTCTCTCTAATTTCCCCTTTGCCTCAAGTCCTTCTTTGTGATTACCTTCTCGTTTAATATCTCTTGCAAAGGCTGCTATAGTGCAGTCGTTCGTAATTCTAGAGTCCGCCATAGTATGTATAAGCAACTCATTTAATTCCAAAAACTTATTAATAACGGTGGGGTTACAAGCTCCTCTATCTTTTGTCTGTGCAGAACAACCAAGTGTGAAAAACAAACACACGAGAAATATTACATTTAATTTCATTCTATATATTTAAAATTTTAGTATTGAGTAAATATCTGCAAAAATGCGTTTTTGCATTCTGACACAAAGGTAATTAAATTTTATTGAATTGGTTTTTTATCTCTTTAATTTCTCAAAATCAGCCACGCCACCAGACACAATCAAAAATCCCAATAATAAACAATATCATTAGGATTTTTGATGTTTTATTTTAACATTTTCTTGATTTTCTTAAAATTTCCGTGTTTTATGCCAGCTTCCTCTAGTGCTGCAATATCTGCTAAAAAAATCTCTTTGGTAGGTTTTTCGTTATCCATAAATTTTTTATCTTTCCATTCTTGATACAGTACCTTTGCTTTGCTCCACTCATTATTAAGAGTATATCCTAATACCAAATTACTAATGACACTATTATTGTTTGGTGAAAGTTCTAAAGATTTTTTGGCAGCAGAAATAGCCTCTTCTGGTTTATTGATAAACAGGGCATACCAACTTAAATTAAACCAATTATTGTGGTTTCTGCCATTTTCTAAAATAGCTTTTTTCACAGCATCATATGCGTCACTATACTCACCGTTGTTCAAAAACTCATCAGCTAAACGAATATAACTAATTTCAGGTGAGTAATCAATCTTACAATTTGGTATTAGTGTTTGTATTGCTGCTATGTCTTCTTTTTCTATAAAATTTAGGTTCACATACAAGTTTGTCAATTTTTGTAGTTTTCCTACTTCAGTTGGTAATGTTTTTAGCTTATTAGTATGTAAACTTAACCAAGTCATATTTTGTAGTTTCCCAATTTCATTGGGTAAAGTCGTTATTTGATTATTGCCTAAATCTAGCATTGTTAGATTTTTTAGTTTTGTGATTTCAAGAGTCAAAGTGGTTAATTGATTATTAGCTAGACGTAACCAAGTCAGATTTCGTAATTCCCCTATTTCACGAGGTAGCGTTGCTATTTGATTACTATCTAGACCGAGTGTAGTCAAATTTTTTAATTTTGTAATTTCAACTGGTAAATTGGTTATTTTATTATTCCCTAAATGTAAGTCTGTCAAATTTTGTAGTTTTCCCAATTCGTTTGGTATTATTGTGAGCTTATTATTGTGTAAACCCAACCAAACTAGATTTTGTAGTTTCCCTAATTCATTTGGTATTGTTGTGAGCTGATTTTTGCTTAAATCTAAGGTTTTCAAATTTTGCAACCCAGTTCCATTTATCTCTAAGTTAGCCAACTGATTTGAGGCTAAACTTAACCAATTCAGACTTTGTAGGTTTCTAATGCCAACAGGGAGGGTTTCCAGTTCATTATTGCTTAGTATTATTGTAACTAAATTTTTTAGTTCTCCAATTTCAATTGGTAGTGTTACTATTTTATTTTTATTTAAGCTGATGCCATTTAGATTTTGCATCTTCTTGATTTCAGGTGGCAGCGTTGTTAGTTCATTGTTACTTACATCCAACCAAGTTATGTTTTGCAAATTCCCAATTTCAGGGGGTATTGATGTTAGTTTATTATTACTTAGATGTAAATTATCCAAATTTTTTAGTTTTCCAATTTCATTGGGCAATATGGTTAGTTTATTTTTACCTAAACCAAGTGAGGTGAGATTTTGTAGGTTTCCAATTTCACGAGGTAGCATTTTTAATTTATTTACACCAAAACTCAATATAATTAAATTTCGTAGTTTTCCAATTTCAGGGGGTAGTGTTGTTAATTGATTATTACTTAAACTAAACCAAGTCAGACTT
>JANYGM010000246.1 GCA_025362415.1 bacterium | reverse complement strand
CGTACACTCTTTGTTATTAGTGGTCTGTACCGTAGTGGAACGGAGGTCTGACCACTAATAACAAAGAGTAAGGTCTTTTTAAAAAGAATTATGGTCAGACCTTCATTGCATTACGGTACAGACCACAATTCTTTTTAAAACAGTGTACGGTAGCAAAACCGTAAAGTTTAAATACACACAAATAACGCAAAATTGGACGAAGTTTTTTGTATTTCTTTGCGTTCTTTGCGCCTTCACTTTGCGTCTTTGCGGTCAAAAATAACTTCTTTAAATTCTTGTCCCCATATTGATTTTTACTTCAAAAATCTTATAAGCAATATCTCTGCCAGAATGAAAATCAAGGCTAAAACAACAAAATATTTCCACAACGAAACACCAATATTTTTATCCTTAAAATCCTTTACAAACTCTTTGCTGGCACTTTCATAAATTTGTACGTTTTTTTGCTTAGAAAAAATGTTTTTAAGCTCTTCAGTAGAATAAAAACCCATTTCAGACTCTTCCTTACCATAATTAAAAGCGACACTTGTTATGACTTTTCCATCTAAAACCACATCATAATAGCCTGCTTCTAGCGTTTGCTCTGGCAAATCTAAAAAAAGCTCATCTCCTAAAAGTCTTTGACTTGGTATAAGTTCTTGATTAGGTTTTACGAGTTTAAAAACAGGATTTTTGGTCTTGGGAGCAACTATTTTCAGACGAATACTTTTCTCTTTAAAATTATAAGAAAGAGAATTATTACCTTTTTTGCTTTGAGAGGCAATTTTATACATAATAGGCACGAAAATAGCATTTTTTGCCAAATCAGAAAAGGGCTGTTCCAGCGGTGAGGCAAACAAATAAGCCTTTCCACGCCCTGCGTTTGCCTGCGTGAGAAAGGGACGACTATTTTTAAAACTAAGCAAAGTTGCGCCATTGCTCACCCACGAAATAACTGCATTCGCATAAGGCATACTGATATTTTTGGTAGATTGCTCAAAAACGTCCCTAAAAAACGGTTGTCCCATATCAGGTGGCAAAAGCACTTTATTAGCATTTTTGCCCAAAGAATCCGTTTTGCTAATTGTTTGAACATTGCGTATTCCCAAATTCTTTAAAAACTCGCTATAACTATCTTTTTCAGGTGTAGAAGAAGGAAAAACCGCCACACTACCACCAGAACGCACAAAATCCTGTACTTTTTTACTAATATCTCCACTAATATTGGTAAGTCCACTCAAAACAACCAAATCAGCATTTTCTAATTCTTTGATATCTAAGTTATTAGCATCAAAATTAAAAGTGCGGAAGGCGTTTTCTCCTGCATACACTTGACGTATATATGTACCGCCTGCACTTTGCGAGATACTCAAAATATTGATAATTGGCGCAATTTGTACCGTAAAAAAGTAATCATTATCAAAAACAATAGGAAAATCATCAAAACTTACACGCCCTTTTTTCGTGCCTTTTCCTTGCGCCACAAAGTTGAAAGAGCCATTTATTTTGCTTTGTGCAGGCACAGACACACTTGCAGTAGAAATTTGCAATTCATCAATAAAAAGTTTAATTACTTTATTATCAATGTTTTCATCAGAATAATTATGAATAGTGAAGTTTAATGTGCTGTTTTCTAACTCTTTAACAAACGGATTATTAAGCCAAACAGAATCAATAGCCAAATTAGAAGATTTTTCTGATTTGATAGGAACAAGGTAATAGCGGTTTGTAGTATCTAGGTTAAGTTTTTGGAAATTTCCTGCGGTGCTTTTCTGAAAATCTGAAAACCAAAAAATTTGATTTTTTTGGTCAGCACTTGCATTGGGCGCAATTCGTGAAAGAAAACTTATTTGTCTATTATTGATAGCTTGGAAATCACGAGATTTGGAAGAAAATTTTGTTTCTGCCAACATATCTTCCATTTTTCTGCCGTTGGTTACAAATTGTTCTTTTGCTCTAAAATCATTTGTAAGTAACTGAAAATTAGCAGATTGTGGAAAAATACGAAGCAGTTCCGTAATATTTTCTTTGCCAATATCAAGATGTTTTTTGTTGCCAATTTCTCCTTGCATACTGTAAGAGTTATCTAAATACATACTAATCACACTTTTAGTATTATAAACAGACTTACGGTTTTCACTAGGAAAAAACGGTTGGGCAAAGGCAAGCACGAGAGCCGCCAAAAACGCCAATCTAGAAAGTAAAATAAGTAATTCTTTTACTTTTTTGAAGGAATTAGTTTCAGTTTTGACCACTTGCAAGAAGCGGACATTAGTAAAATAGACTTTTTTGAGCCTTCTAAAATTGAAAAAATGCACAATAATAGGAACGGCAAGCACCAGCAAAGCCCACAAAAACGAAGGATAAACGAAATTCATTGAATATTTTTGATGTAAAATACAAATTTAACGAAAAATTGACGAAAAATCTACAAATATACGTCAGAAAATAGATTTTTATTGTGAATTTGTTATAAATTTATTGTTCTTTTGGGAAGTCCGACAGTACGCAAAACTTCGTTAGCACTATCTACTTTTTCTTGGAAAATTGGCATTTTAACATATTTTTCCAAAGATTTATTGATACGTACAATAGGCAATTTTTGCTCGTTTAACTCTTTTATTGATTTCATATTTGTAAAATTTTATTTTCGTTGGACTACAAAAGCAGTATATTCTGTTTGTTTTTCAAATTCTTGCCATTGGTTATTTTTCAGTCCAAATATAACAAAATCTTGCATGATTTCGTCAAAATATTTAGTTATTCCCATTCTGTAAAGCCTTGTTCGTGCTTTTGTACTCCCTGTTGCATAAATCCAAGCCTCCTTTTCAACATTAGTAAAAGCATAAACTGCAGAAACAATAGTGGCTAAAACTTGAACACTATCTCCATTATTTGAAACGACAATATCATTTATTTCGCCTGTTTCTATATCTTTATCACCAAAGGCAAGATTATAAAATCCTTTGAGTGAGGTTTCACTAAATTTAATTAATTTAGGGATTTTGCCTTTTGTTCCTTCGCTAATAAACATTGTGAATTTGTTATAAATTTATTGTTCTTTTGGGAAGTCCAACAGTACGCAAAACTTCGCTAGCACTATCTACTTTTTCTTGGAAAAATTGTATTGTTTCTCTCTCAAAATAAAAATACAGAGAGAAATACTTCGTTTGTTGTTAGATAAGGCAGGAAATTATCTATACATAACACCTTCTCTAAATAGTTACAGTAATTTATTTCTAGAATTGTGTAACTTTTTTGTAGAATTACATAACACCTTATTGTGGGATTTGTTGCAATTTTGCAGTGTGGAAATTCTTTCACAATCTAAAATCTATCACAATGAACATAAAAAACGTATTACTTACTTTTGCAACTGCTTCTATCATTTTTTCTGGTTGTAAAAAAGACAATAATGGTGGAGCTTCTGTAACGCCTGTTGTAACACCTGCTACACAACCTGTTGGTCCTCCTACATATCCTATTACGTATCCTACTATAAACCCTAACACAGTTATAGTAATCCCTCCAGTTGTAATAATTCCTCAAACAACAGTACAAGCTGGAATAAATCTACGTACTGCAGGTAATTTTGTAGTTTTGGCTGGTTCGTTGGTATCAAATGTTCCTGCTTCTGCAATCACAGGAAATATTGGGTTAAGCCCAGCAGCAGGTAGTGGGATTACAGGATTTGGACCTACTGAAATTACTGGAACAGTTTATACAGTAGATGCAACTGGTCCTGCGGGTTCTGTACCTGATGCAGTAGGACTTACTGCTGCAAAAGGTGATTTAACAACAGCTTACAACGAAGCTGCTGGTCGTACTGCAACTGACATTGTACTTCTTGCAGGAAACATTGGTGGGCTTACACTCACTCCTGGGCTTTACAAATCATCAGGAGCACTTGAAATCTCTTCTGGCGACCTTACATTTGATGCAAGAGGAAATGCAAATGCCACTTTTATCATTCAAATAGCATCTTCTTTGAATACTACTTCAGGTCGTAAAATCTTTTTAACTGGTGGTGCATTAGCTAAAAATATCTTTTGGCAAGTAGGTACTTCAGCTACGCTTGGAACTACCTCTGTTTTTAAAGGTAACATAATGGCTGACCAATCAATTTCAGTAAATTCAGGTGCAGCAGTTGAAGGTCGTTTGCTTGCACGTATTGCAGCAGTTACTTTAAACAGCAATACAATTGTTAGACCATTGTAAAGTTATTTTTTTAGATAAAAGAGGGTGTCCCAAAAGGATACCCTCTTTTGTTATTTTAGCATACCTGCACTAGTAATACATTGCAAATAACTTCCTAATTTTCTTCTTACCGCAAGGCGCAAAGTTTAAATACACGCAAAGAAAGCAAGGTTATTACTGTTTCTTTTGTATTTCTTTGCATTCTTTGCGCCTTCACTTTGCATCTTTGCGGTTAAAAAAATAACTTAGTTAAATTGTAGGAATTTATTTGCAACACATTACTTATTTAAGTTATGTATCAAATCCCTTTAAGCAGCATTTCACCTATCAAAACTTCACGTTCTGCCAATGGGATTTTGTTTAATTCTATGATAGCATTACCAAAAGAACCTTCTTTTTTGACTTCTTGCAAATCTTTACCATTTTGAGAAATCTTAAATTTATTGTCTTTTTTCTTTATTTCATAGGCATTTTTACCTTCTTCATTATCCGAAATTCTGATTTTATCTCCAGAAATTTTTACCTTCCAAAGCAATTTATCTCCTTCTGTACGCATTTTGAAGCCTTCATCTTTGTATTTTACTTCATAAATAACCTTTCCAGAAGCATCATCATATTTACGTTTTTCACTATTTTTTGCTTTGCTTTTGAGGTTGCTTTTTTGTGTAACCACTTCACCATCAACAATTTTGATAGTCGTAGCATCACCTTTTGAACTCACAAAAACGCCAAAAGTATTGGTTTTGTTTTCTTTGGGCGTATCAGGTGTATTAGGTGTAACAATTTCAGTAGTATTCTGTTTATTGGAAGTTTTTGGAGATTTGACCAAAGAATATCCTCCAAAACCAATTCCACCCACAATAGCACCAATAATAGCAATTCTCCCCCATTGTGTTTGGCTTTGAGGTGTTTCACGCAAAGATTGTATTATCTGAAAAGCAGACTGATTGTTTGGGTTAATGGCAAGGCAAGCACGAGCAAATTCTTCAGAATTTGTTTTATAAGTTTGCTCATTAGTTTGGATATATTTTATTCCGTAGGCTTCCGAAAGCAGTTGCAACGTAATTTCATCATCTGGGCGCAGGGCATAAGCACGAGAAAGTGCCTCAATAGCATCATCAGCCTGCTGATGTGCCACATAACCACGCCCAAGTTCTTTAGCTTTCCTAAATTCTGTATCAATAGCAGCCAAATCTTCTTGCGAAAACCCCATATCTTTCACAATATCTGCATAATCTAGCTTAACTTGGTCATTTTCACGTTTGTTTTTGATGCTTAATACTTGCTTCATATAAGCATCAAGTCGCTGTTGTTCGTCCATTTTAGTGTGTAGTGAAATAGTGAGTAGTGTTTAGTGAAATACAAAATATTGAAAATTAGATTACAAATTATCACACAAATTTAAAAAAGGTTTTGGATAAATTAGAATAAAATTGCATTTTTTGTATTCATTCACAATTCACAATTTAAAATTCACAATTATTAAAGTCCATATTTTTCTAATCTTCTATAAAGTGAGGCACGAGTTAGCCCAAGTTCTTTGGCTGCTTTTGAGATATTTCCTGTATGTTTTTCTATGGCTTTTTCAATGGTTTCACGCTCCAAATCATCTAAATTTAAGGCACTATTTTGAGGATTTTCTGGTGATAAAATAGTAGTAGAAATATTACTAAAAACATTATCAATTTGATTAGAAGTAGTTTTTTGCTGATGTTTTTGGTTGATTAGGAAGAAAAAATCATCTGGCAAAAGTTGATTTTCTTCACTCATAATGACGGCACGTTCTATGGCGTGTTGTAGCTCCCTAATATTTCCTGGAAAGTTGTAATTTTGGAGTTTTTGGATAGTTTCTGGGTGGATTTTCTCAATATTTTTCTTGTATTTTCTGGCATATTTTTGCAAAAAATTCTCTGCCAAAACAGGAATATCACTTTTGCGCTCACGCAAAGGTGGCAAAAAAATCTCAACAGTATTCATTCTATACAGCAAATCTTGCCTAAAATCACCTTTATTGACCATTTCTGCAAGGTTCATATTAGTAGCACACAACAAACGAATATCAATAGAAACTGTTTTTGATGCTCCCAAAGGCTTTATTTCTCTATTTTGAAGAACTGCAAGCAGTTTTGCCTGATGCGTGAGGGGCAAATTTCCTATTTCGTCCAAAAAAAGTGTACCACCTTTTGCTACCTCAAACCAACCAATACGGTCATCTTTTGCATCTGTAAAAGCACCTTTTTTGTGTCCAAAAAGCTCACTATCAAACAATGTTTCACTTACTGCGCCCATATCCACCCCTACAAACGCCTTATCTGTACGCAAAGAATGCCTGTGTATGGCACGAGCCACAAGTTCTTTTCCTGTACCATTTTCTCCCAAAATAAGCACATTTGCATCAGTTTTAGCTACTTTTTCTATCAAATGATATACTTTTTTGATGCCTTCACTATTCCCCAACATTTCCACAAAAGGCTGATTATGAAGGGTATTGACAAGTTGCTTATTGGTTTGTGTGAGTGCAGAAACTTCTTGATAAGAGGCACTAAGCCTAGCAGCAGCAGAAATAGTAGCTAAAAGTTTTTCATTTTGCCAAGGTTTCAGCACAAAATCCGTTGCACCTTCTTTTAAGGCACGCACCGCCATTTCTACGTCTCCAAATGCCGTAATCATAATCACTACGGCATTTGGAACACGTGAAATAATTTCAGAAAGCCAATGAAAACCCTCTTTTCCGCTTGTAGTGTCGTCATTAAAATTCATATCAAGCAAAATAACATCATATTTATCTTGGTTGAGCAGAAAAGGGATTTTTTGCGGATTTTGTTCTATTGTGATGTTTTTAACGTGTTTTTTGAGGAACATTTTTGCTGCCATCAAAATATCTTCATCATCATCAACAATCAAAATTTTATTTATTTCAGACATCTTTTTGAGGTGTGAAGTGTGAGGTGTGAATTTCAAGTGTTGTTACTTTGGTTCCACAGGTTTTACTGTGGTACGTCTATCCCACAAAATAAAACCTAAAATAGCAATAAAAAGTATGCCTACAAGTCCTATATCAATAAATATAATGAAACATTATTCTCTTTTTCATTGATTATCAAGGAATTAGAATGATTTAATCTCAAATTAAAACTGTGTACGGTAGCAAATTACCAAAACTATAATCATCAATACTATGGACAGTTTTTAAATAAAAACTAAAAACCACCCCTAGCCCTAGCAAGATGCTAGCCTTTAAAGGAGGGGGCTGGGGCAGTAATGTTAATTTCTCGTCTAAGGTGGCATAAATACATATTTTTTATGTATTTGTTTGTAGAGACGTTGCTTGCAACGTCTAAACGGCAAATAAACGCATTATTCTTGAATTGGATTAAATACAATTTTCTACGCTAAGCCGTTGCAAGCAACGGCTCTACAAATACATTTTCATAACAT
>JANYGM010000233.1 GCA_025362415.1 bacterium | reverse complement strand
TGTTACCGTACACTCTTTTTTATTAGTGGTCTGTACCGTAGAGGAACGAAGGTCTGACCACTAATAAAAAAGAGTAAGTTCGTTTTAAAAAGAATTATGGTCAGACCTTCATTGCATTACGGTACAGACCATAATTTTTTTTAAACTGTGTACAGTAGCAAATAGCATAAAATTAAGTTTTAATAAAGTAAAATTAAGTTTTAATAAAGCAAAATCAAGTTTTGATAGAGTGAAATCAAGTTTTGATAGAACGAAATCAAGTTTTGATAGAACAAAATCAAGTTTTGATAGAGTTAAATCAAGTTTTGATAGAGTGAAATCAAGTTTTGATAGAACGAAATCAAGTTTTGATAGAACAAAATCAAGTTTTGATAAAATATTTTTGTAAATAGTTTTTTAATTGTCATTAGTATTTGATACATTTAGCAAATTTAGTCAATTATCAGCTAAAAACTACATAAACATTTTAAAAACACTTCAAAACTTATCCTATACGCAAGTATTTTTCATAAAAATCATTTAATAAATAGAGTTCTTGCACACATTTATTAGTCATAAAAGCAGGTTTTTGATTGTTTTGGACAAGTTTTAGGGTTTGTTTTAAGTCAAGGAAACGCATTTCTCTTCCTACTACATTTGTATTTTTCTTTACGTTTTTTGTCCCCCAATTATAAACAGGTTTTAGAAATACATTAGTGAGTTGTGTGTGCTTAATTGTTTGAGAAATGCCTTCTTTTGTTGTCGTGATAGTTCCTTTTTGAACAGTAAGTTTTAGAAGTGGTATCAATCTATCCAAAACAAAAATATCATAAGCCACAAAATCAGCCAAAGAATAGATACAGAAGCCTTTTTTATTGATTTTTTTGATAGGGCAAAAGAAATTATATTGTTCCATTGGTTGCGGATTGTGTGGGTGACTGCCCAAAATAATATCCACGCCCGTTTTCTCAAAGATTTTATGATAAATATTGATTGTATGCGCAGAAGGCAAGGCTTGATAGGCGTTTCCAGTGTGTAGAGAAAGAATAACCAAATCCGCACCACGACTATAAGCAAGTGCAACATCTTCAATAATAGGCAAAATGTCTGTTTCAGTGCATTGAGCGTGGTTTACTCTGATATGATTAACGAGATATTCTTTGTCTTTGATGTCCTGAAACTTATTCATTGAGTACGTGTAGGCAATAAAAGCTATTTTAATGCCTTTACGTTCTAGTATGGGGAAATTTTGTTTGTTTTCTTTGTTTTTTGATGTTCCTGTATGCTTTATTTGCTTACTTTCTAAGAAATCAATAGTAGAAAGTACGCCATTTTCTCCCATATCCAAACTATGATTATTGGCAGTAGAAAGCACATCAAAACCTTTGAAAGGCGTTTTAACCACCCCCAGCCCCTCCTTAGGAAGGAGGGGAGTTATAAGTTCCCCTCCTTTGAAGGAGGGGTTAGGGGTGGTTATAGTTAGTTCCCCTCCTTTGAAGGAGGGGTTAGGGGTGGTTTGGGAAGTATTCCCATTAAAAATATCAAACATCTCTTCATCAGCATTAAACAACATATCATTAAGCATCACCTCTGGCACATACGAAGGCGCACAGGCAAGGTTTATGGGCGTTTCCAAATTGGCAAAAACAATATCATTATCAAAGAAAAACGTGCCTATCTCGTCCCAAAGGTGTTTTGTATACTTTTTTTGTATCCATTCATAAGGCATCAAATCACCACCTGCGGAGATAGTTATTTGCGTTTGAGGGATAAAATTATTAGGAGGAGAAAAATCCAGTTTTTGGTTTTTGAAATGGCTAATAATTTCTTCTGAAAACTCACTAGGAGGACGGAAATAGTATTTGTACCCCAAAAAAACAACATCTTTGAAAGTATAAAAAGCAGGGTTTTCTTCAAAATCTAAGGGTGGTTTTTTCCATTTCTTTCCATAAAAAAGAGCAACAAACGAGTATAAAATCCGCAAAATTATCACCAAAATGCGCCCACGCAAGGTGTAAGCTGATATATGATGTATGATATATGATGTATGATGTGAATACATTTTTTGATGTTAGATGTTTTTATTTGTTTTTTGATAAATATACACACGAATTAACTGATACTATGCAAATATTTTGTAAATTTACTTTGCCGTTATTGAATACCTTACATTTTAAAATACCTTAACAGTAATCATAAATTTGGTATAATAATTGGTATAATAATTTAAGCAAATTCTCTGCTTTTCTTAATAAATGCACTCTGATGCGAAGCCCATTTTATTTATTTTTTAATCTTTGATTCACGTTATGAAAAAGTTACACGTTTTTTACTTGTGTTTATGCTTAGTAGGCATAAATCTTTCTGCAAATACGCTTTTATTTGCTAAAAATCCTACTAATTTGTATGAGCAACTTTGTGCTGTCAATCAAGAATGGCACAAAAATAAAGCTATTGCAGACGCATTTGGCTTTGCAAATCAGCCTATTATCCAAAATGAACAAGATTTACTAGGTTTTCATTTGGAGATTTTGGAGAAGATTTTTTCAGGTAAAATCAACATTTCTAATTTGTCAAACCTTTCAAAAATTACCCAAAATAACCTTTCTTTTCTCCAAAAAGAGAACAGGAAACGCCATTTGGAAGTTTTAAATGAATATTGGAACTTGAAAAATTGCCCAAAAAATACTTTCCTAAACTACAGAAATCCTGTTTTTATTGATGCGCAAAACCGCCATTGTGCAGTAGCTTTTTTGATGCAAAAAGATGGAAAAACAACCTTTTGTAAAAAAGTCCAACAAAATAGTAATTTTATTTTCGTAAGAGAAATAAATAATACTGAATTTGCTGCGTGGCAAGCACAAAGTGGACTTTCAATAGATGAACTTGCTTGGATACAACCTGGTTACGAAGTTGAAATAAAATATACACCTTGGAATAATGCAAGAAATCCTGAAAAATTCACCTCAATAGACACAAATACTACAAAAAAAATAGTCAATATAAAGGCTAACTCACCCTCTTACCAACATTATATGAATGTTTTTATGAGGCAGTCTTATACCCCAGAAACAATAACGACAGAAACAAAGATAAAAAATGCAGATTGGTCTATTCTGAAAGTCAATAGTGATACACAACAAAAAGGTGTTAGTGCCTACAAAATGTTTCAAAATGAGCTTTACATTGCCTTAGGCACATATTATAACGACACACTTAAAAAAGATAAGGCTGAAGTTTGGAAATGGACAGCACAAAAAAAATGGAAAAAAGTGCTTGATTTATCAGAAAAACAGGGAGAAGTTTTTTGTTTCTTTGAAACAGGTGGACAACTTTATATGGGTGGGGGTATCACCTCTTGGAGCAATAATAATAAATACAAATCATTGCTAATCAGCTATAATGGCAAAGTTTGTAAAGATATTTCTCCAAAATATAATAGAATTATTACAGATTTGTATGTCTATAAAAATACACCCTATTTGGAAACTGTTATAGTAGGACAAGGGAATTAACATAGGGAAGAGGTGTGAGGTACGAAGTACGAATTTAAAACTTTGATTATTGTAAAAACTAAAAATCAAGTTATTTTAATTTTCATTACATATAATTAAATGACCATAGAAGACGCTCAAAAAACTGTAGATGATTGGATAAATTCCGTTGGAATACGTTATTACAACGAACTCACAAATACTGCTATTCTTATGGAAGAAGTAGGAGAAGTAGCACGAATAATGGCTCGTGTGTATGGTGAGCAGTCTTTTAAGAAAGATGCAGAACCTCCAAACCTTGCTGATGAAATGGCTGATGTGCTTTTTGTATTGATTTGCCTTGCTAACCAAACTGGTATTAACTTAACTGATGCACTCAAAAAAAATCTTGACAAAAAGACAAACAGAGATGCAGAAAGGCACAAAAATAATCCTAAATTGCAAAATGATAAAGAAAAACTTCACAAATAGTCCCTGACTTTCGTGAAGTTTTTGAACTCACAATTTTGCTATCGTACACTGTTTTAAAAAAAATTATGGTCTGTACCGTAATGCAATGAAGGTCAGACCATAATTTCTTTTTAAAACGGACTTACTCTTTTTTATTAGTGGTCTGACCTTCGTTCCACTACGGTACAGACCACTAATAAAAAAGAGTGTACGGTAACAAATCATTCCTAATTCACAATTCCTAATTAAAAACTATTTTTCCAATAATTTTAGCATAAAAGCGTACTCAAAAGCTACTTCTTTTAGTCGTTTAAAACGCCCTGTTGCGCCTCCGTGACCCGCTTCCATATCTGTTTTCATCAAAATAAGATTTTTGTCTGTCTTCATCTCACGAAGTTTTGCCACCCATTTTGCAGGCTCAAAGTATTGTACCTGTGAGTCGTGTAAACCTGTGGTAACGAGCATATTAGGGTAGCCTTTTTTCTCTACTTGGTCGTAAGGAGAATAAGAAAGCATATAGATATAATAATTGATGTCATTAGGATTTCCCCACTCGTCATACTCACCTGTTGTAAGCGGAATAGAGTCATCTAGCATAGTTGTAACCACATCTACAAATGGTACACCAGCCAAAATCCCTTTAAACAAATCTGGGCGCATATTAGCTACTGCACCCATCAAAAGCCCACCAGCAGAGCCACCGTTGGCAAAAAGTAGTTCTTTACGGGTAAATTTTTGAGAAATCAAATATTCAGCACAATCAATAAAATCATAAAAAGTATTCTTTTTATTGAAAAATTTGCCATCTTCATACCAATTTCTGCCCATTTCTTGCCCACCACGTATGTGCGCAATGGCAAATACAAAACCTCTATTCAGCAAACTAAGTCTAGCAGGACTAAAATAGGCATCAATACTATTCCCATACGAGCCATACGCATAAAGCAAAGTAGGGTTATCCGCATTTTTGCGCAAACCTTTCTTATAAACAATAGAAATAGGCACAATAGCACCATCACGAGCCGTTGCGTAGGCACGCTCTTGCACATAATCATCAGCATTGTAGCCACCAACTACTTCTGTTTGCTTTAAAAGCACTTTTTCACGAGTTTTCATATCATATTCATACACAGCACTAGGCGTAACCATAGACGTAAAACCAAAACGTAATTTCGTGGTATTAAACTCTGGATTATTCCCAATATTAGCGGAATAAGTAGCTTCACCGAAATTTAGGTTATGCTCTTTTAAAGTCTTCCAATCAATTATTTTGATATTATCTAAGCCTTTTACACGTTCACTTACGACCAAAAAATCTTTAAAAATCTCTATTCCTTCCAAATAAACGTCCGCTTTGTAAGGCAAAACTTCTTTCCAATTTTTCTCTTCTGTGGCGTTTACAGGCGTTTTCATCAGCTTGAAATTCAAGGCATTACGGTTGGTACGAATATAAAAATCATTTTCAAAATGATTCAAATCATATTCGTGTCCACGCTCACGAGGCAAAAACAGCTTAAATTTGTCGTTTGGTTTGTTTGCCTCCAAAAAATGATATTCATTAGCAAGTGTAGCACTAGATGAAATAATTAGGTATTTATTTGATTTGGTGCGTCCAACGCCTACATTAAACGTTTCATCTTTTTCGTGAAAAATCAACTCATCTTTTGAAGCATCTTTTGCGTTACTTTTCTTATTATTTTCTCCTAATTTATGCTTAAAAACCTTATCAGAACGTAATGTAACGGCATCTTTGGTAACATAAAAAACGGTTTGATTGTCGGCAGACCACGCCATATTTCCCCACGTCATTTCTAAGGCATCAGGCAAAATTTTACCAGTAGTCAAATCCTTAAATTTGATAGTAAAATTGTTTCTACCTACTGTATCAATGGCGTAGGCAAGGATTTTGTTGTCATCACTCACGCCAGCAGCATAAGCATTACAAAATGCTTTCCCTTTTGCCAGTTCATTGACATTAAGCATAACTTCTTCTTTTTGAGTAAGTTTACTTTTTTTTCTGCAATAAATAGGATATTCTTTTCCTTCTTCATAGCGTACATAATACCAATAATTATTGTCAAAATAGGGTACAGAAAGGTCTGTTTGCTTTATTCTGCCTTTCATTTCTTCAAAAAGCGTATTTTGCAAAGTTTCTGTACTTTTCATTTGTACATCTGTGTAGGCATTTTCAGCTTCTAGGTACTTAATTACTTCTTTGTCTGTCGGCTGATTGAGCCAATAATAGTTGTCTGTACGCTTGTGTCCGTGTTTTTCTAAGATTTTAGGGATTTTTTTGCATACAGGCGCAGTTGCATTAACATCTTGCGCCATTAGTTTGGGAGATTTTGCCATAAAGAGAAGAAAAGAAGCGGTTAAAATGTATTTAAACATATTTTTATTAAGGATTTTTTGTTGATATTTTGATATTCCATTAGTTTTTGCTAATTATGTGGAAATTTCTCCAAATATAGAAAATATTTTTGGTTTTGAATATATTGATTACGAGTTCCCTGCGTTCTATGCGAGGAAACTCGCAAACAAACCACAAACCAAACCCTGAAAGGGTTTAACTATCATAACCCCATGTGGAACGTGGGGAAACACACACAAATGAAACAAACCCTATTTATCTTCTCTTTTCTCTTGCTTTTTTCTTGTAAAAATACGACATCAGAAAACTCAAACAAAACTTCTAATACTCCCAAAACCAGTAATCAAACACTAAAACCTGCTTATGCAAAAGGGTTTTTGGTAGAATATTATGAAACTTATAAAATCTTGCATATTTTGCAGCCATTTTCTAATGATAATTATGATAGTGTCGCAACTAAAAGAGATACATTAAGCTATGTTTTGGCACAACAGAACGCTATTTTACCTAAAAATATAGCACATTTGCCTATTATCAAAATTCCTGTTAAGAAAATAATTGTTCTGAGTACCACCCATTTGGCACTTTTGGAACTTTTGGAGGCTGAAAACATCATTATTGGGGCATCTAATACGGATTATATTTATTCTGAAAAAATAAAAGACCTCGTAACAACTAAAAAAATCACTAAAATAGATAACCAAAACCTGAATACAGAACAAATTTTGGCACTTTCTCCTGATTTGGTAATGGCATCAGCTTTGCCAGCTACACAATACAAACAGTATCAACCACTTATAGCAGCAGGTGTGCCTGTTTTGCTAAATGCTGAATGGTTGGAAAAAACGCCACTTGGCAAAACGGAATGGCTAAAAGTAATGGCGGTTTTGCTTAATAAAGAACAAAAAGCAAGTATTTTATTTGACAAAATAACAACTAAATACTTGCAAATCAAAGTATTAGTAAATAATTTTACGGATAATCTTATAAAAAATAAAAAAGCTAAAAAAACTGTTTTTTGTGGGTTTCCGTATAAAGATACTTGGCATACGCCTGCAGGAGAGAGTTTTATGGCTAATTTTTTGGCTGATGCAGGCGCAAATTATATCTTTGCTGATGTAAAAGGAACGGCAAGCATACCAATAAGTATGGAAAAAATATACCAGAAATGCACTAGCGCAGATATTTGGCTCAACGTAGATATTCCTACATCACAAGAAAACTCCAAAAACTTTGAATTAATGAAAGGTTTGAAAGCCTATCAAACTAAAGAAATTTATAGTCGTAATAAGCGTATAAGTGGACAAGGTAATGATTATTGGGAAAGTGGGGTAGTGCGCCCTGATGTCGTTTTGGAGGATTTGGTGAAGATTTTTTACCCAGAATTGCAGAAGAGTTTTGTAGAAAAAGAACTTTTTTATTACAAAAAAGTAGAGATAAAATAATTACTAAAATTCAAAATCAAAGTATGTAATTTCAGTTAGATAAGTCCGAACTCTTTGCAAACCTTCTCTGCAGCGGCTTGTTCTGCTTTTTTCTTATTGATACCTATTGCAGTAGCCTTTATTTCTCCATCTATTAGCAGTTGTGCCGTAAATTCGTAACTATTTTGAGAAGTATTTTTAGAAACCATTTCAAATTCTACTTTTTTATTGTTGCCTTGCGCCCATTCTATGAGCATACTTTTAAAATTATTATTTGTAATAACAACTTTATCCACATCAACGTAAGGAATAAGTAAACGGTTGATAATGAATTTTTTACAAAACAAAAAACCTCTATCCAAATAAACTGCGCCCACAAAAGCCTCAAGCGCATCACCAGACATAGAAGATTGAGAGCGGTAAGCGTGCTTATGGTCGTGTTCTATAAAACCTGAAAGTCCAATTTTTTTGGAAAGATTATTTAAACTTTCTCTATTCACAATACGAGAACGGATTTCTGTGAGAAAGCCCTCATCTTTGAAGGGATATTTTTTGTAGAGATAATCAGCCACTATTGCGCCCAAAATAGAATCACCTAAATATTCTAAGCGTTCATTAGAAAGACGAAAATCAGTTTCATTGATTTTTTGTGAGGCAGAAGTATGTAAAAGAGAGAGTTTGAAAACGGCAAGATTTTTGGGTTTTGCACCCATAATCTGCACAATAGCATCAATAAGCCGCTTTTCTTGGGGCGTATATTTTTTAAAGAAATTAAAAAGCCAATTTAGCACACGTTTTTAATATTTTTGATATAAGTATTAGACCTTCAAGGTTTTTAAAACCTTGAAGGTCTTGAGAATTTTGCTTTTATTTTGAATTGTTAAATTACTAATTTCCAATTGAATAAGGTATCAGTTTCTCCAGTTTTAATAAACATATTTTTTTGAAGAACTTTAAATGATGCTATATTTGTTTTATCTGTTGAAGCAATAATGGATTTTACTATTGGTTGCTCTTTCGTCCATTTAATTATAGCATTTACAATTTCTGCCATAAATCCTTTGTTTTGAAACTCATCATAAGTACCATAACCAATTTCTATTTCTCCTTCTGAATTAGGTTCTCCAACTATCAATAAGTCTGCAACCATTTTATTATCAATTTTTGAAATAGCCGTCCAAAGTGTGTAAAACAAATGATTTTTAGTTTTATCTGCCACATTTGGTAAAATAGTTTGTTCAAATGCTTCTTTTAATTCAGGGGAGATTGTCCTTAAATTTTCATTCAAATTAAATTCTTCTTCCAATGAATTATCACATTTAATATATTTTATTAACTGCTCGTAAGTCAAAGGCTTCAAAATAAGTCTTTCAGTTTCCAGCATTTTAATATTTATTCATGTTTCTTGAAAATAACAGCAGCATTATGTCCACCAAAACCAAAACCATTACTCAAAACATAAT
>JANYGM010000192.1 GCA_025362415.1 bacterium | reverse complement strand
CATCTCCTATAGTCCAAGTATAGCTTTCATAGTCTTCATCAGCCTGAAAAACAACATAATTGTAAGTAAGTGCCTTATCTGTTTCAAAAAGACTGTCTTTTACAGTTTCAAACATTTTAAAGTTGGCTTTTTTCACGCCTAGACAAGGGTCTGGAGCAGGGTCTTTCTTGCACTTTTGGCAACCACCAAAAAGCAGTAGCAAAAGCAATATCAACGTGCTATTTTTCATTTTGTAGAGGTTTATGAAGTGTTGTATTAAGATTTTGCGTATCATAAAAAGGTGATAGCAAATCTGTGAGATATATTGTCTGCCCTATGGCATTACGGTATTTCACCTCCCAATACGGTGTAGTCCAATCCCAAGTATTAAGACTTAATGGGCTACGCCAATCCGTTGTAACAGTGTTAATATTATCACTGCAGTGTTGCGCTTGTGCAATGCTGACGATGAGCATTAGCATAAATATGAGTATTTTTTTCATTTTATTATTATTTAAGTTTTTTTCCTTTAAAAGTATATGTTTTTAAATGTTTCTTGGGATCTGATGGTTGAATAGCACTTTCATTTTTAGTATAAATGATACTAATTGAATCTTTTGCTTTGTTAAGAAAAAAGATTGAAAGATATAAGTCACAGTTGGTCCACAAACCAAACCCTTCAGATATTCCTCTAAAAGTACCAGCAGCGTAAGAAATGTCATAAAAGCTAGGATTATAATAGCCACTTCTATTACTCGCTCTACACCCATTATTGAAATTATCAAAATATACAATATCTTGCATACTTGGATCAGTAGCTATTTTCATTATGTACTTTTCTGTGGGTTTATCAGAAGAAAAACCTTCATATTCTCCCAAAAATGCAGGATTTGTATAGTACCTGTAATCATTAGTATCAAAACTATGTGGCAAAATGACCAGTCGTTTTGTGATAGTTTCTTCATACTTAGGTTGCTTACTACAAATACTATCTTTTTCTGTCTTAGTGCGTTTTCCTTTCAATGTAATATCAATAGACACAGGAAAAGTGATATTATTATTAAGATAACCAAAAAAACTTAAACTAAATTTTTTAGTATTCCAAGTACGGTTATCACTACCAACACGCCACTCGTAACTATCTAGCGTTTGATTTGCTTCAAAACTTACTAATGAGCCTTCAAACACAGTATCTACTTCAACCTCTTTGTACAAAAATCTTTTATCTTGTATTGTATCATAGGCATTGAAACTTAATATTTCAAACATTCTAAAATCCGCACTCATAGGCTTATAGCCTAAACAAGGATCTGGCGCAGGGTCTTTCTTGCACTTTTGGCAACCTCCAAAAAGCAGTAGCAAAAGCAATATCAAAGTGCTATTTTTCATATTATTTTTTATGTGTTATTATTTTATTTTTTTACCCTTAAAGGTAACTTTATTACCATTGTTAGATATGCCAGAAATTATAGTTACATTTGCATAATTTATAGTCAAAGAATCTTTTGTTTTATTAAGAAAAAAGATAGCATTACCAATATTACAATTATAATTTACATCATAAATAAAACCAGAATTGAATGTTCCTCCATTGTAAGAAGTTTCATAAAAACTATTCCACCAACGCTGGTCACCTTTAATAGGTTTACAACCGTTATTAAAATTATAAAAATACAACTCATATTTCCCAGATTGATTATATGTTTCTTCCCCTTGTTTAGGCGGTGTATGTTTTATTTGCACTACATATTTTTCAGTTGGCTTATCAGAAGAATATCCTTCGTATTCACCAGCAAAAGCAGGACGGCTATACTGGGGCATTACCACAAGCGTTTTAGTGATAATCTCCTCATATTTAGGATTTCTATTGCAAATACTGTCCTTGTCTATTTTATTCCGTTTGCCTTTGAGTGTAATATTAATAGACACAGGCATACCAATAGCTTCAACACTAAGAGCAAAAAAACTTAAACTAAATTTTTTAGTGTTCCAAATACGGTTATCATTGCCCACACGCCACTCATAAGCATCTAAATCTTGACTAGCTTCAAAATTAACAGAAGCACCAGCTAAAACAGTATCCATTTCTAATTTTTCTATCCAAACGCCATTTTCTGCACCATTGATGCCATTTGGTTGGCGCAAAATTTCAAACATCTTAAAATCTGCACTCATAGGCTTGTAGCCTAAGCAAGGGTTAGGCGCAGGGTCTTTCTTGCACTTTTGGCAACCACCAAAAAGCAATAGCAATACAGATATAAAAATAGTGTATTTCATAGTCGTAGTAGGGTTATTTGTAGAGTTCATTTGTCAGAAGCAGGATTTATAGGATTGTAAGATTTTCAGAATAATACAAAATATAAAAACGACAAAAAATGTATTATCCTTTTTTATCTCGTAAATCCTAAAAATCCTGCTTCAAACACTTTATTTCTTTTTGGAGATTTGCGACAATTTTCGTTCCAGTTCTTGGATACGTTTTTCTTGTTGTAGAAGATATAGGGTTAGTTCTTCTATTTTTTGCATGTGGATTTTCTGCATTTCTCCCAAATCTAAGCCATTGGTAGTGATTTCTGCTTGTGAGGGTACATCTGGCAAATGCTTATTTTTACCAATAAAAGTAGCTACTTCTGCTAGTGGACGCAGTTTGAAGTCATCTGCGAAAACATAATCAGCCCACACATTTTGGATAACACGTACTTGCGTTGCTTTTATTTCTCCATCAATACGAAAGGTGCTACCACCAGTAGAAGCTCCATAAACATTATCTAAGCGCATCATTTTTACGTATCCGTTTGGTCCTTGTCTTCCCCACGCAAACATTCCTCCCCAGCGTGAAAGTGTAAAATAAGCTGTTCCTGAGCCTTGGTCAGGTGTAGTTTGTCCAAATTCATTTAAGGCATCTTTGTAGTTGATGTCTAAAAATCCCCAAGGTGTTGTGGCATTTTTATCATTGATAGCTAAGTTACCTTTAAGCCCAAGTGTTCCGAGTGGGAAATTTGTACCAATTCCAACACTATTAAGTATAAAAGATGTGTTTAGCCCAATACTTGTGGCAGGTACGCCTGTAGGAGTAAAGATATTTTGCGCATTTGCTAAAAAAGCAAAAGAGGAGAAAATAGTAGCTAAAAGTACCATTCTACTAAGATTTAAAAGCGTTTGGCGTTTGGCGTTTGGCGTTTGGCGTTTGTTGAGAGATTAAACATTATTATTTTGTTTGGTTTGATAAGAAATGAATTCACTTTTTGAATTGCTGGTGCAAAACTAAGAAAAGTATTTTATTTCTCCAAATAAAATAGCAATTTTTGGTAAAATATTACATTTATTTTATTTTTTATATTGTGCTTTATTACATCTCTTTTTAAAAAAAATGTCAAAAAATATTCCATATTAAATTTTTTCCTATTTAAAATGTAGTAGATTTTCCGCAAAAAACACTAAATTTGCAACATAAAACAACTAAAAAATAACAGTCAAAAATGTGTGGAATAACTGGAATATGCGCTTTTAATGAAATTGGAAGATTCTCTATGATAAATCTCTCCAAAGCAAATGACACACTAGAAAAACGTGGTCCTAATTATGCTGATACTTTCATAAGCCATTATGTAGGGCTTGGGCATAGAAGATTATCCATTTTAGATACTTCTCCGCTAGGCAACCAGCCAATGCAGAGTGAAAACAAACGGTTTACTATTGTTTTCAATGGCGAAATTTTTAATTATCCTCTCCTAAAAAAGGCTCTGGAAGACAAAGGACATACTTTTATCTCCCAAACAGATACAGAAGTACTACTAAAACTCTATGAATTAGAAGGAGAAAATTGTCTGCAAAAACTAAATGGTTTTTTTGCTATGGCTATTTTTGACGCACAAGAAAATACTATTTTCCTAGCTCGTGACCGCTTTGGTGTGAAACCTTTGCTTTATAGCATTGATGAAGATAAAATAGTATTTGCTTCAGAAATCAAAGCACTTTTAGCATTTGGAATAGAGAAAACCCTAGATTTTCAAAGTTTAAATGCCTATTTACAACTTAATTATATTCCTGCGCCTCACACTATTTTTGAAAATGTCAAAAAAGTCAAAGAAGGGCATTATATTTTTATCAAAAATGGTAAAATAGAAGAAAAACAGTTTTACGAAATCCCTAAAAACACCTTTGTTGATGGCATCAATAAGCAAGAATATACTGTTTTATCCTACGAAAATCAGCAGAAAAAACTTGCCGAACTTTTGGAAAATGCCGTACAACGCCGCCTTATTTCTGATGTGCCTTTGGGTAGTTTTTTGAGTGGTGGTATTGATTCTTCTATTGTGGCTGGGCTTGCATCACGCCATACAGAGCATTTAAGCACTTTTTCTGTTGGTTATAAAGATGAGCCATTTTTTGACGAAACCAAATATGCAAATCTTGTTGCGAAACATTTTAAAACAAATCATACTGTTTTTTCTTTGTCAAATGATGATTTATACGAACATTTAGAGGATATTTTGGATTATCTTGATGAGCCGTTTGCTGATTCTTCTGCTATTGCTGTTTATATTTTGAGCAAAAGAACTCGTAAAAAAGTTACAGTAGCACTTTCTGGAGATGGTGCAGACGAAATTTTTGGTGGCTACAACAAACATCAAGCAGAATTTAAAGTGCGTGAAAATGGCTTTATGGCGCAAATAGTCAATAATTTGGGCGGTTTGTGGGACAAATTACCAAAATCTCGCAACTCCTTCTTAGGCAACAAAATAAGACAATTAGCACGCTTTGCAGAAGGCGCAAAACTCACGCCAAAAGAGCGTTATTGGCGTTGGGCAAGTTTTGCCACACAAGAAGATGCAAAAAAAATCTTATCAGAAAAATCACGCCAAGCACTTGATAGTGAGCTTAATACAGTTAGTTTTGAGGATAGGAAAAAAGAAATTTTGTCATTTTTGCAAGATAATCATACCCAAACAGAACATCTTAACGAATTTCTTTATACAGATATGAAATTAGTTTTGCCAAATGATATGCTAACAAAAGTTGATATGATGTCTATGGCAAATGGTTTGGAAGTAAGAACGCCTTTTTTGGATTACGAAGTAGTAAATTTTGCTTTTACTTTGCCTGTTTCTTCCAAAATTACTGGAAAAATGAAAAAGAAAATTGTACAAGATGCTTTTAGAGATATATTGCCAAAAGAGCTTTACAACCGCCCTAAACAAGGTTTTGAAGTGCCACTTTTGAAATGGTTTCAGACAGAACTCAAATCAAAAATCACTGATGACCTGCTTTCTGATACATTTGTAGAACAACAAGGCATTTTTAATGTTTCAGAAGTACGCAAATTAAAAGAGAAATTATTTTCAGATAATCCAGAAGATAGCCACGCTCGTGTGTGGGGGCTGATTGTGTTCCAAACTTGGTGGAAAAAATACTTTTAAAAAGTAGCCCCTAAATCCCCAAAGGGGACTTTAATACAGTTATTATTTTGTATTCGCTCCCCTTCGGGGCTGGGGGCTATAATTCTTATAAAAATGTCTAATTTTCTTACAACTACGCTTGGTCGTACACGCCTGATTGCCTTTGTAGAAGGTATTTCTTTTCTACTTATTATTTTTATCACAATGCCACTCAAGTATTTGGCTAGTATGCCGACACCTAATAAAGTAGTTGGAATGGCACACGGACTGCTTTTTGTGGCGTATATTTTGGCTATTATTCAAGCGAAAATTGAGCTTGGCTGGTCTTGGAAGTTATTTTTTATTGCTTTTGTGGCTTCGTTTGTTCCATTTGGTACTTTTTATTTGGACAAAAAATATTTACAAAAATAATTTATTAGCTTCCAAATAAATGTTTAATTATATTCATAAAATTTTAGTTAAGTATGCGAGAAAGTGTTAATGTATATTGTGATGAAAGTTGTCA
>JANYGM010000062.1 GCA_025362415.1 bacterium | reverse complement strand
AAAATTTATATCTATAACGAACTCAAAGAAATTGAGGGAAAAGAGGTTTTACAGACCATTTTGCAAGTCAATACTTATGATTGTGAAGACTGCAACACCGCCATTGATAGGTACACTTTTTCACAGTTTTTAGAAATGATTTTATAGCCCCCTAACCCCCAAAGGGGGGATTTAATACAAAGGTTGCCCCCTAACCCCAAGCGTAGCGCAAGGGGGGATTTAATACAAAGGTTGCCCCCTAACCCCCAAAGGGGGATTTAATACAAAAAACATTTTAAACCAAATGTCTTTAAAGTCCCCTTTGGGGATTTAGGGGCAACTTTAACAATGAAACAACAAGATAATCAAGCTATCAATGATATTTTTGTAGCCGTTAGCAAAGCATATGATTTGACCAAATCCCAGATTTTGGCAAAGTCAAACGGCGTAACAGCCGCAGAACTTGCAGAGGCACGAGTGCTTTGTATGTACTTTTTACGTGAAATTGGGCTTACTTTCCAACAAGTGGCAGGCGTGATGCAACGCACCGCCGCAAGTTCGGCACAAAAAGCATACGAACAGGCTAAAATGTGGATTGAAAAAGATTTGTATAAAAATTTTACACAAAATTTTTATACACTCTCCAACATTTTAAAAACACCAGGACCATTAAATCTACCCACAAATGAGCCAAATAGCGAGCAAACGCAAGTTTTTGAAAATTTTGACGCTGATGCTACAAATAATGAAAACTTGGAACTCACCAACGACCTTGCGCCCACGTTTGCGCCCACGCAAGAGCAAACGCCCACGCAAGAGGTGGATATTTTGTTAAATAACATTGAAGACGACACCCCAGACCCACTATCCGTCACAGATGCGCCACTTGCACAAACACCCATTACACGTGATTTGGGTAGCCACTACAAACCCTCAGCAGAGGCAGATGCTATCTCCAAAGGCGCAGACTATGATAATCCATTTGCAGATTTTGATAATGTAGTAATAAAAACGCCAAATACATCAAATATACCCATTATTGATGATAGTGTAGCAGCAGCTACTTTTGAGAAGTTACCTACCAACACAAACGGTGGCACAGGTGGCAATACCTCAAAAATTGTTATTGATAATGAAACAGCAGATTTTACGACTGAAACATTTATAAATGTGCTTGTAGTGGCTTCTACGGAAGTTTGTCATCACTATTCTAAAATAGATGAGGAGGTAGTCAGAAAGCTAGAAAAAGAGGGAGAAGTGCCAAAACAAAGCACTAAAACCGCTATTGATATCAACAAAAATGCCCACAAAACGCTAGAAAGCACCGCCCAAACAAGGTCGGATATGATAAAGGAGGCGTTAAAAAAGGTAATTATACATAAAAATGTGTCAGTTTCACCAGAAACAGCACTTGTTATGATGTTTTTAATGTTTGTGGGCTTTATGTTTATGACGACAAAACAACTCAAACAGGACGGAATAGATGCTATTGAGCGTATGAGGGACGTAAAAATTGATAATGACAAAAATAAGGTAACAGCCCCCTAACCCCCAAAGGGGGGATTTAATACAACTTTTTAAATCAAAAACCAAAAAAACTAATAATGAAAACCTTTCAAATACTCCTAGTAAAAGTAGCTAGAACACCAGAAAATGAGGCTATTTTAGCCCAAATTCGTAATAAAGAACTATTTTCAGCAGACAAATTGCATAATTGCTTTACAGGTAAAAAAGAAGTGTATTTTACGGCAGAAACCACTCATTTTGGTTTGTCAGTTACTACCCAAAGAATGCTTTTACGTTCCTTAAATAGAGGAAAAAAGGCTTTATCCGCAGAAGAGATAAAAGCAAACGAAAGTTCCCAAACAATGTTTTTGCCTATCATTATTGCCAAATATTTGATAAGAACCAAAGAAGAAAAAGAAACTTATACTATTGAAATTGAGGCACTTACAAAAATACCATTTCAAGCAATACACGTTACTTTTGAAGGTACAGTAAAAGAAAGTGCTTTTAAAAAAGCAATGACAAAAATGAAAATTGCTAAAAAAGGCAAAAAATAAATTATGGAACAAGAAAATAGAGAATGTTTTATCCAGGCTTGCGTGGGCGGCAAAGGCGTAGGAAAAACGTACACCACACGCAAAGAAGTAGCTAATGCCGTAAAA
>JANYGM010000158.1 GCA_025362415.1 bacterium | reverse complement strand
AAAATAAGTTATAAAAATACTAGAGTGTTTTTATAACTTATTGATAATTAAGGAAATATTTTACATAGTTTTTTATGAGTTTTGCGACAAGTATTCTGAGTTCTATTATAATTATCTTGAAATCTTAAAAATCCTAGTCTTTTTTGGTTACTTTTTTGCTACTAAACGTATTGATATTTAAGGAAATATTTTTTTATTTCGTATTTTATCAATATATTTGAAAAATACTGAAAAAGCTCAAAAAATGCTAGTTTAATCCAAAAAATAGTATTTGTCTATCATAAATCTTATAATTTCTTGTATTTGTCTATACTTAAAACTTGTAAAGTTGCTTATTTTTATGCTACTTTGTAAGGTGAATAATAAAAAAACCTCCAAAACTAACTCTTCTTTAAAACATCATAAATATGAAATTCCTTTTACGTATTCTCTCTGTGTGCTTATGTATGCTTGTGCTTACACACTTGCACGCTATACCACCACCAAATCCGCCTGTATTAAACCAAATAGATGTTTACAATGGCAGTAGTGTAATTCCTATCACAACGCCCATTACTAATATTCCTATCAATACAACTATAAAGTTATACTTTGACCAAAAAGTATTTAACATAGGTGGTAGTCCTATTACTGGAGCTGATGTAACTAGTTTTATTACCTTCAGTGGTGGTATAATTTTTACGGCAACTATTGATGCTACAGGAAAAATTATTACTATTGTGCCTACACAAAATCCTCAACAACTCACCTCAAATACTCCTTATACTGTTGGGATTCGTGCTAATAAATTTCAGAATGCAGCGGCTGACCCAAATGCTGCACAAACGGTTGATTTTAAAACTGCAATAGCAACAGTTGTTACTCCTCCTTTAACACTTGATTTGTGTCGCAATGGTGTGGCTAAGGTTTTGGGGGATATTATAATAACAGAGGGAAGTTCTGCTTCTTTTGGGGAAGGAAACGGACAAACTTTTGAAATGAATGCCCCTACTGGATTTAATTTTGTAGCTAATGTGGGCAATGTCACTACTACTACTTCTGATATTTCTAATACTAGTATATTAGTTACTAATAATAAAATAACTTTAACTTACGACATTGATACTAATTACGGTGCAACCTTAGATATTATAACAATACAAGGGATACAAGTGGTATGGGTGTCGGGTACAATATCTCAGGACCTTAAGCGTACAGGAGGCACGGCTGTACAATCAGCAAATAGGGTCCAAAGTAATATTACCCACGCTACATTTTCAAGTACTGCACCCCCAACCGCTCCTATACTCACTAATTATTTGCTTGCGAGTGGTTTTGCACTTGGTACAAATTTATCTCCAGCATTCTCTGTGCCTAATCTTAGTATAGCAAGGTTTTATGCATCTGATATGACAACATTGCTCCACACTTCTGGTATTGCACCAGTTTCAAATCTTATCAGTGTTACACCAGCGCAATTGGGTTATACAGTTAATAATGTAGTTGCAACTACTACATTTTATATGACTATTATTACGGGTACTTGTGAGAGTACAAAAACGGGTTTCACTATTACGGTGGGCAGTGTTCCAAGAATAGCAAGTATAACTCTATTTAATGCCAATAATATATCTTTGCCTACAAATACAGAAACTTTGCCTGTTGCAACTTACAAAGTCCCTACAAATACAAGTATTTTCTTAGATTTTAATGAGCCAATATTTAATACAAGTGCTGTGGCACTTGATAATACTATTATTCCTATTAATATTGTTACTAATACTATTTTTGAGTTTGAAGAAAAAGCAACTGCACTAGCAGTTACTGGTGCAGTTGCCACTATGGTTGGGCAAAGAGTTACTATTACAAGTCCAGAACTAAAAGCTACTACTTCTTATATAGTAAGGCTTGTAGTCAATACTTGCCAAAGTGGTCTTACTATACGAAATGCAGAACAAACCATTGAGTTTACAACTGCAGATGCAGTAACTGTTACTGCTCCTTCCTTGTCATTATGCAGAAATGGTGTTCCGCAAACTTTAGGAAATATTGTTATTACAGAAGGTAGTAATGCCTCTTTTGGTGAAGGTACAAACCAACTATTTGAAATGAACGCCCCTACTGGATTTAATTTTGTGGCGGGTGTGGGTAGTGTTGCTACTACTGGTTCTGATGTATCAAATGCTAATTTATTTGTAACTGCAAACAAAGTAACTTTAGTCTATAGTGTCAATAGTAGTTATGCAAATGCAAATACTATTACTATTCAAAATCTACAAGTAATATGGGTTTCTGGTACAGCAGCAAGTACGCCTCTTTTGCGTGCTGTCACTAGTAATGCTAATCAAGCAAATGATGGCACACCAGAAACTTACGCCACTTTTGGAAGTGTTGTAGCACCTGCAGCACCTGTTTTACCTGCTGCTTTTACAAGTGGAAATTTGAATGTTTGTAGTGGTTTTCTACCTGCCAATGCAACTACTTTTACAGTAGCTAGTGGAAGTACTGCTAAGTTTTATGATGCCACGAATACCGTTATTTATACTTCTGGGGTTTCTACTGGTACTATTGTGGTGACATTATCAAATTTGGGTTATAATGTTGGTAATAATACAATACTTGGAAGCAAACAATTTTATATGAGCATCACAAATGCAAGTGTTTGTGAAAGTCCTAAAACTCCTTTTACTGTTACTAATAATCCCAATCCTATTGTAACACTTATCAATGGTGCTACTAATTTTTGTCAAAGTGATGTTGTTACATTTAATGCGGTGGGTACAAGTCCTGTAAATTATGTATTCCAATTAAGTCAAAATAATTTTGCTACTGCACCTGCTGGTGTAACAAATGTAAGTACAACAAGTTCTTATTCACCAACTTTGTCAGCAGGCACTTATCAGTTGCGAGTAATAGCAACTGATGCTACTACCAATTGTTCTGGTGTTTCTAATACCATTAATTTTACAGTAGTGGCATCACCACCTACAGTAAGTTTTGTCTGGACAAACTCTACTGCTTATTCAGATGCACCAGCTGCTATTAATTTATTTGATGTGTCAGGTGTTTCTCCTTTTGGTACATTTGGAGGGAGAGTAGGCACATTATTTAACCAAAGTGGTGGTGTTTATTCTGGTGCTGGTGTGGTGGCAGGTAAGTTTTATCCTAATGCGGCTGGTGTAGGAACACACATTATTACTTATACCTATACTAGTGGTGCTTGTGTGGCATCAGCTATAGTTACCTTTACTGTTTTTAGTAATAATAATCCTATTCTTAATCTTAATACAACTTATTGTATAGAATCTGGGGTAAGTGGAATACTTACACCAAATCTAGCAGTAGGAGGAGGAACAGACGCTTTTGAGCCTAATACCTATATGGGAACAGGTTTTTATAGTACTTCTACACATAAAGATGAGTGGTTTACTTTCCCTAATTACTTTGGTTTTAATCCTGGTGTAGTTTGGACTCCTACTGGTGCAACTGAACCTCTTCCTAGTGGTGGTACTAGAGTGTTAGGTAGTTACACTTTTGATCCCAATGCTCCCGCAGTACTTGCTTTGTTTGGACCTAGTGATAGTTTTGTTAATGTAGTGCTTACAATAGCTACATTTGTACCATCAGTATTTCCGCAACCGCCAAGCACTTTATTCTGTAATTATTATACAGTAACTGTGCGAGTTTATAGAGTGCTTGCAACGTCTATGAATGTGAGTTTAGCAGATGCGCAAGTTTTCTGTAAATCAGATGCTAACTTTGTTATAAATCCGTTCATTAATGGTGTTCCACCAAGTGGAGGCACTTCTACTATGGAATATAAACAAGGTGCGGCAGCTTTTGCCCCATTTGCAACAGCGAATACTATTACGCCTAGTACAATTCCTGCAGGTACGTATGATATGAGATTTACTTATGTATCTCCGCAAGGCTGTACAGAGTCTATTCAAAAAACTTTTACTATTAGAAATAATCCAACACCAGCATTTAGTATCAGAAATGCTAGTGGAGTAACTATTATTTCAAGCACTTGTACCAATAATGTACTTATAAGATTACGTGGTGCAGCATTTACAGGTATAGGCACTTATAACATTTCAAAAACGCCATTTTCTGCCAATTATTCTGCTGATGCTAACGGAATATCTGCAACAGTTGTTCTTCTTAGTGATTTGACGGCTGGTGCAGGGGTTTATAATATTACTCTCACAGTAACAAATGGCAGTTGTGTAGGTACTACAACAGTACAAACACTTACAGTTGTACCTGTCCCTGTAGCTGATTTTAGCTTTGCACCACTTGTTCCTTTGCCTATTATCAATACACTTAGTATTTGTGAAACTTCTAATAGTCTTCTACTTTACCCAGATATTGCTTCTTTGCCTGCTGGTAGTGGTTATTTTAACATTAAAAAAACTACAGGAGGCGCAATAGGCAAAAATTTTGTGGCGGGTGTTTCTACTTTTGATCCATTAGTAGATTTTGATGCTAATTCTGGCACAGGAATTGGTACGTATGAAATAAAATATATTTATACAACTACTACAGGTGGATGTGTGGGTACAAGTGCAACTAAACTTCTGAGTATTATTGCAAAACCAGATTTGAGTTTTAATTTATCTGCTCTTGAAATTTGCAGAAATCCTGTAATGCCTAATATTACGCTTACTCAGAATTGGATAAATCAAGGTGCAAATACTTTTGTACCCGCTAATGGTATCACTAGAATTTATGCAAGCAATGGCGTAACATTGCTTCAAACGCTTGTGGGTGCTGCTGCTTATAGCTTTAATCCTAATACTTTAACGACAAGTCCTACCATTGTTACAGAATTTAAGATAGAATTTCAATATACAGATGGGATTGGTTGTGTGGGCGTTTCTCCTCAAAGGAGCTTTTTTGTCAATCCGTTGCCAGTACCAACTATTGTTTTTGCTAGTACGAATATATTTTGTCTTGGAGATGGAAATAATGCTACTTTTACAGTAAATGCAACAGGCGGAACTGTTGGCATTTTTGATGGAACAAAAGGTTTTATTACCTTACGTAATGCACCTAGCACACCAGTAACGGCAGCTAATACAACTATTTTGTCTAATGGTACAAATATTTTTAATCCGTCCTCTCTTGGTACTGCTGGGGTAGGAGAATATTTTGTAGATTATAATTATATTGATACTAAAAGTTGTACAAGAACTGTTACTTGTCCAACAAGGCTCATTTTGAAATTCAATACAACTCCTCAATTTGATTTTCCTGTTGTGAGTCCGAGCTATGCTATTTGTGAAACTGCTACAAGCCTAACACTTACCCCATCACTTCTCAATACAACAGAATATGGTACTGATGCAAGTATTACTACTTCACGAGGGAAATATATTATTACGAAAGGTGTTAATACTTGGATTGTTCTAGGAACTAATACTTTTAATCCAAATACATTATTGGTAAATGATGTAAACGGTGGGGCAGGTACTTATACCATTAAATATGAATATACTTCTGCGCTTAGTTGCGTGGGTGAAAGTACAACAAAGCAGCTTATTATCAACCCAAAACCAATTTTGAATTTTGCGTTGTCTAACGTAAATATTTGTAATTATGCAACAAAACCAATTGTTACATTAACGCCTACTTGGACAAATCAAGGCTCAAATACATTTATTGGAGGAAGTGGTTTTTTCAATATTTATGCAAGTGATGGAACAACATTGTTACTTCCAATGCCTAATGGTAGCAATACTATTGACTTAAATATTGTAGCATTTGCGCCACTTATGACTGTTGTTAATGCTAATCCAACACTTGTTACAGAATTTAAGGTAGAATATAGATACATTGATTCTAAAGGTTGTTTAGGAATTTCTGCACAACAGAGTTTATTTGTAAATCCGTTGCCATTACCAACTATTAGTTTTGCTGGTACAAATAGTTTCTGTCTTGCTAATGGAAATGTGGCTAATTTTACAGTAAATGCTACAGGAATAAATATACCAACTTTTTTGCCTGCTAGTGGCTTTATTACTATTCGTAATAATCCTGCTAGTTCTCCAGCAACGCCTGCTTATACGGAAGTTTTGGCTAATGGTGCAACTAGTTTTAATGTGGGTGCGCTCCTAAATAATAGTAGAGTAGGAGAGTATTTTGTAGATTATACTTATACTGATACTAAGGGTTGTGCTGTAACTGTTACTTGCCCTACTATGCTGATACATAATTTTTATAGTGCGCCAGACTTCTTATTTCAGGGAGGAGCTACGAGTTATACTATTTGTGAAACGGCTACTTCTTTGGTCTTAAATCCTTTCTTGATAAATACAACAAGTTATGGTACAGATAATTCACTTGTTCCTGCCTCTGGTAATTATCTGATTACAAAAGGTGCATTTAGTTTGATACTTCCAGGTACTACACCTCTTAATCCTCAAACAATGCTTGTTAATGCAACAGGTGGAGGAGTGGGTACTTATAATATTCAATACCGTTATACTTCTGCTAGGAATTGTTATGGTGAAGGTTTCGTAAGACAACTTATTATCAATGCAAGACCTGCACTAGATTTTTCATTCTTACCAACACCTGCGGAAGTATGTAATAATCCTACAAGACCACTTATTCAAGTTGTTCCTAGTTGGACAAATGCTACAAGTGCATTCCTTCCAAGTAATGGAAAACTTAGGATTTATACATCTGGAGGCACTGTGCCAATACTAACACTCATAGGAAATTACACTATAGACCCAAATGCAACAGCTTTTTCAGGTTTGATAAGTGCAAGTGCCATTACGGTATTTGATGTAGAATTTGAGTATGTAGATATCAATAATAGTAATTGTGTTGGTATTTCTGTTAGAAAAAGTTTTCAACTAAATCCGTTGCCTGTTCCTACTATTACTTTTAGTAGTGTGAGTAATTTCTGTTTGGGTGATGGCGTTTCAGCTACTTTTAATCTTGGTGCAACAGGAGCAGGTGTAACTCCTTTTGTTCCTACTAACGGAACTATTAGTTTAAGAAGCAATAATGCTAGTGCGCCTGCTACGCCTGCTTATACCTATACATTCGCAGCAGGCATAAATTCATTTAATCCTTCTGCATTGGTAGGTATATCAGTTGGAGAATATTATGTTGATTATACTTATATTGATGCAAAAGGTTGTGTATTAAAAGTAACTTGTTCAACTTTGTTAAAATTAAAGGCATTACCTGCGGTTTCTTTCAAATTTCCATTTGGGCAAGATAGTTATGCTATTTGTGAAAGCGTTACTAATGTGGTACTTGTACCTAGCATAGCTAATGGAAACGCTTATGGCTCTGAAAATATTTTGAATATTTCAAGAGGAGAATATATCTTTACAAAAGGAGCTTTTAGTGTTTCATTATTTAATACTAATACTTTTGACCCACGAGCTTTTTTAGTAACTGCTGGAGGAGGAACAGGTGTTTATACAGTTTCTTATAAATATACAACAGCTTTGGGTTGTGATGGTTTTAGTACAACTATTATCCCATTACAACCCAAAGCTGTTGTATATTTATCCTTTGCCTGTGCCTACTTTTAGTTTTGATATGGGAGATACTGCTTTTTGTGAGAGTGAAAGTAGTTTCTTACTCATTCCGCTTGTGAATGGTGTTACACCTTCATTGCCACCGCCAGCAGTAGGCTATTTTACTATTACAAAAATAGCACCAACTTTGGGAGTACCATTGCAAGTTGCAGGTGGGGT
>JANYGM010000133.1 GCA_025362415.1 bacterium | reverse complement strand
GTCTTTTGGGTCATAATCTCGTTTTTTTGCATATTCAAACAAAAAATCTCTTTTGGTCTGCAAAACATCTAAAATATTTTTTATTTTAGTGAGTTTTTCATTGAGTTTTTGTTGCGCATTTTCACCTTGAAACATTATTTTTTCAAATGCAAGGCTGTTTTTAAGGGTATTTTCGTATATTTTGGCAGGAATAATCTCATAATTATTGTTTTCATTGAGATAATCTTTATTATAAAAAGAATAAAATTTGCAACTTTTTTGCTCATTGGTGCAATAATTAAGCGTATTATAAAATTCATTTATTTCGTGTTCTATTCCCCAAAGTGCGTGAATAGTTTCGTTACAATAGTCAATATAACCATTCAAAATGTGTACTCTATTATTTCTATCCATATTTTTAGGGTTTTTGGAAGGAATTTGAGCAAAAATATTTGCAGATATAAACAGAAAAATAAGGATAAAAAATATTTTTTTCATTGAATTTATATTTAAGAAATGAAAATTATAACTCGCATAATGATTTTTCGTGATTGATTAAATCAAGCAATAAATCCACTAAATTATCTGGATTTTGTGCCGAATTTTGTGTAGAATATTCCAAAGAATAGCCTGAATACCTAAAATTGACTATCTCCCAACTACTTTCATAGAAAGCAATAGTGCCTTTCTGAACGCTAGATACATTTTCATAAAAAATAATATATAAAATAGCTTCTCCTGATGCTTCCACATAAGTACAACGGATTTGCCAACGCAATTTTTTGTTAATATTGCATAGTTTTATAAGAAGTTGCAGGATTGTTGGCGAAATTTCCATACATTTTTGGTATGTTTTGATTTATCACTTGATAAATCATTCAAAAGCAAATATACTAAAAATACACAAAAACCTTTCCGAAATTTGGAAAGGTTTTTGTGTATTTTGGTGTTTCTCCCCTTCGGGGCTGGGGGCAACTTTTGTATTGTGTCCCTTTGCGCTGGGGGCAAAAACTTAGTTTTTCACTTCTTCAAAATCAACATCTGTAACATCATCTTTTGATGTGCCACCAGTTGTAGTATCACCATTTGGATTAGAATTTCCGTTGTTTGTTGTGTTGTCTGTTTGTGCATTTTGTGCCTCATTTGAAGCATTATACATTTCTTGAGATGCCGCACTCCAAGCGTTATTAAGAGCCTCCAAAGCAACATCTAACGTAGCAATATCTTGCGCACTATGCGCTACACGCACTTTTGCAAGCGCATCTTCAATAGCCGTTTTGTTTGGTGCAGAAAGTTTATCGCCATATTCTTTCAACTGCTTATCTGTATTAAAGATAAGTTGGTCAGCGGTATTTAATTTATCAACTTTCTCTTTTTCTGCTTTATCTGTTGCCTCATTTGCTTTTGCGTCATTGCGCATTTTCTGAATTTCTGCATCAGTAAGCCCAGAAGATGCTTCAATACGGATTTTTTGCTCCTTATTAGTTGCTTTATCTTTTGCAGAAACATTCAAAATACCATTTGCATCAATGTCAAAAGTAACTTCTACTTGCGGAATGCCACGAGGCGCAGGCGGAATACCGTCCAAATTGAAACGCCCAATAGTTTTGTTATCTTTTGCCATAGAACGCTCACCTTGCAATACGTGGATTTCCACAGAAGGCTGATTTTCTGATGCAGTAGAAAAAGTTTCAGATTTTTTAGTTGGAATAGTTGTATTTGCCTCAATCAATTTGAAGAAAACGCCACCCATTGTTTCAATACCCAAAGACAAAGGAATAACATCTAACAAAACAACATCTTTGATTTCGTTAGTGAAAACGCCACCTTGAATAGCCGCACCAAGAGCTACCACTTCATCAGGATTAACCCCTTTTGAAGGTTTTTTACCAAAAAACTTCTCTACTTCCTCCTGTATGCGTGGAATACGAGTAGAACCACCAACCAAAATAACTTCATCTATCTTGTCAATAGTAATACCAGCATCTTTCATAGCCTTACGACAAGGCTCAAGTGTGCGCTGAATAAGGTCATCACAAAGTTGCTCAAATTTAGCACGTGTCATTTGCTTTGTAATGTGTTGAGGCACACCATCAATAGGCATAATGTAAGGCAAATTAATATCCGTACTTGTAGAAGATGAAAGCTCAATTTTAGCTTTTTCTGCTGCTTCTTTTAGACGTTGCAAAGCCATTGGATCTTTGCGTAGGTCTATTGTTGGGTGGTCTTTTTTGAACTCTTCTGCCAAAAAGTCTATTATTTTCTGGTCAAAATCATCACCGCCTAAGTGTGTGTCGCCATTAGTAGATTTTACTTCAAAAACACCATCACCCATCTCCAAAACGGATACGTCAAAAGTACCACCGCCAAGGTCAAAAACCGCCACAGTCATATCTTTATTGCGTTTATCAAGTCCGTAGGCAAGTGCTGCAGCAGTTGGTTCGTTGATAATACGGCGGACTGTTAAGCCTGCAATTTGTCCAGCTTCTTTGGTTGCCTGACGTTCTGCATCATTAAAATATGCAGGAACAGTAATTACGGCTTCATCAACCGTTACGCCCAAATAATCTTCTGCGGTGGTTTTCATTTTCTGCAAAATCATTGCAGAAAGCTCCTGTGGCGTATAAAGACGGTCGCCTATACGTACACGAGAGGTATCATTATTTCCTTGTTCTACTTTGTAAGAAATACCACGTAGCTCGTTGCTTACTTCAGAAAACTTTTTGCCCATAAATCTTTTAATAGACATAATGGTATTTTCTGGGTTCGTAACTGCCTGACGCTTAGCAGAATCACCTACTTTGCGTTCTCCATCTTTCAAAAAAGCAACTATGGAGGGGGTTGTTCTACGTCCTTCTGAATTTGCAATAACTATTGGTTCTCCGCCTTCAATAACGGCTACACAAGAGTTGGTAGTGCCTAAATCAATTCCTATTATCTTTCCCATTGTAATTTGTAGGTTTAATTATGTGATAATTTGTTTGTTTCTAATATTTCTAATAATATGGTTAATATTCTAAAATATTGGTTTAGCAATCAAATATCAATGGTTGTGCCAATTATAAAATGGCTGACAAATTGTCAGTTATTTTATAAACCTACTAAAATGCTTATAGTGGAGTTTAAGCGAAGTCTTACATTACTTAATTATTTTTCAATAAAAATTCTATGCGGCGGTTGAGTGCTTTGTTTTCTTGCGTATCATTTTTGACAACGGGCTGACTTTTTCCAAATCCTTTGGAAATAATTCTTTTATGGTTGATGCCTTTTTTTATAAGATAATTAGCAACTGCTTTGGCTCTATTATTGGATAAAACCATATTTTTAGTGTCTAAACCTTCATTATCTGTGTGTCCTGCGACTTCTATATTGATATTGGGAGAGGCGTTCAAAAATTCTACCAACTCATTTAAAGTTTGGAAATATTCAGGTTTTATAACAAATTTATCAAAATCAAAAAGAATAACTTTACTAAAAGTTTCTCCAATTTTTACTTTTTTACCCGTTTTACTCGTGATTTTTTGCAGGTTTTCACTATATTCAAAGTAAGTCTGAACAAAAGTAGGAAGCCCTAACTGTGCTTTTGCGCTACCCAAATCAATAGCTTTTGAAGTATATTCACAATCTTTTCCTTTTTTATTTGGGTGATTGATAACGCCCAAATAGTTCCTGTCGTGTACAGAAACATAAATTTTGCCATCTATGGCAAGTTGCAAAGCACCCAAAAAATTATCTTCTATGGCAAGTTGAGTTTCTGATGCCATAATATCAGTTTCTTTGCCTGAAGAAATATCATATTGATAAAGTCCTTTCTCAAAAATATTGGAAGTATAGAGTTTTGTACCATCAGACGAAAACTCCAAACCATAACTAAAACTCTTTGCCTTTTGCTTGATAGTAATAGGATTTTTCACCTCGCCTGTTTCATAATTAAAATCAAAAAGCTGAAAAGCATCTTGTAATTTGATAGCTACAGCAAGTTTTTGACCATTTGGCGACACTTTTAAATAGCCAATGCTATTGTCGTCATTGTCGCTACTATGTACCAAACCAACATTAGAATTGATGATTTTTCCTGTATCAACACCTTTATCTGTTAATAAAAATGTACTAAATGTATTATTTCCGTAGAGATGAGTGATAATCCAAACATCACGGTTATTTTTGTGCCTTACGCCTGTAATTCTTTCTGTAACAGACCGCATTACGGGAACATTTTTTTCTATAATTTCTCCCAAACCATTCTGCTTAGAAATATCTACAATAGAATACTGCAAACCATTGCTAATCACACCTTTGGTATCAACCACATCAACCGTAAAAATATAATACAAATCTTTTGACAGAGGTTTTTTGACAATAATGGCAGATTGTGTAGAAGACACATTGCCTTTAAGTCCTGCACCATTTTGCATAATTTTATGCTCTTTGTTCCAGACAGAAATGCCATCTGTGTAAAAAAGCAGTTGCCCCTCTTGATTACTGATTGTGGCGCAACCTTCTGTGGTGCTTAGAATGCCATCTGTGATAACTTTTGGAGGATTTGTAGAAAAATCTAAACCTCCTTTGTTGCCAAAATACCAAATATTGCTTTCTCCTTGTGCAAATACATACGTAGGCATACCTAAAAGCAGGATATTAGCAAAAATAAACAAAGTAAAAAATAAATGTTTCATTGTAAATTTGATTTAAAAGTTGAAAAAATATCAAGCAATTTTTAATTGGAAATACTTAATTGTGAATGAATACAAAACAAAAAACTATTTAACAAAAAAATACGACAAATGTCGTATTTTTTAAAATTTATTTTTGATATTTTTGTATTTATTCACAATTTAAAATTCATAATTCATAATTCAAGAAATTATTTCTTGAAAAATGGTAATTTTTCCACTTTTGAAGCATATTTTTTATCTCTGATATTGATAAAAATCTCACTTCCCAAAGTTGAATATTCTGTTTTGACATAACCCATTCCAATACCTCTGTTTAGGCTTGGCGACATCGTACCAGACGTAACTTCTCCTATTTTTTCTCCTTGTGCATTTTCTATGGCATAATGACTGCGTGGAATGCCTTTTTCTGCAATCTCAAATGCCACCAATTTACGAGAAACGCCAGTTTCTTTTTGTTTTTTGATATTTTCAGCATTGACAAAATCCTTTGTAAACTTCGTTATCCAGCCCAAACCGCCTTCCAAAGGCGAGGTTGTGTCATCTATGTCGTTGCCATAAAGACAAAAACCCATTTCTAAGCGCAATGTATCACGTGCGCCTAAGCCAATAGGTTGTATATTAAACTCCTTTCCAGCCTCAAAAACGGCATTCCAGATTTTTTCAACATCTTCATTTTTGACATATAATTCAAAACCGCCTGCGCCTGTGTAGCCTGTGGCAGAGATAATTACATCATTCACGCCTGCTATTTCGCCCACGTTAAAAGAATAATATTCAATTTCAGAAAGATTAACTTTCGTCAGTTTTTGAAGTGTTAAAAGTGCCTTAGGACCTTGTACGGCAAGTAAACTCATCTTGTCTGATACATTTTCCATTTGTGCATTAAAACCTTTTTCTTTGTTCCAACGAGAAATCCAATTCCAATCTTTATCAATATTGGAGGCGTTCACGACCAAAAAATAATGATTATCTGCTATTTTATAGACAAGCAAATCATCTACAATACCGCCTGTTTCGTTTGGTAGGCAAGAATATTGCGCTTTCCCATTGATAAGTTTTGAGGCATCATTGGAGGTTACATACTGAATTAAATCAAGTGCTTTTTCTCCTTTAATGACAAACTCACCCATGTGCGACACATCAAACACGCCCACACTCTCACGTACTGCAAAATGTTCTTCTTTATCAGAAGAATAACGAACAGGCATATAAAAACCTGCAAAATCAACCATTTTAGCACCTATTTTTTCGTGCAAATCATTTAAAGGGACTTTTTTCATTGAATATTTTTTTGTTTTTTATGTTGATTTTTTGTTAAGAAACAATATTACTTTTGCTAATTTCAAAGTCAAATAGTTGTGGATTCTTTAATGTTATTTTATTTTTTTCTTGTACGAACTCCAAACGGTATTCTTCTGCTATTTGTCCATTATTTTCCAATCTATTTTGTATCATTTCATAATATTCTGGATGTAATTCACAACTTATAAAATTTCGTTTTAATTTTTTGCAAAGCATAATTTCAGAGCCACTACCACCAAATAAAATAAAAATATCATCATTTTCTTTTGTACAAGATTTTATCAACATTTCTACTAAATTTAGGGGGATTTGACAAGAGTGAAAAGTTTTATCTTTACTCACATTTTTTACTAAATCAAAATAAAACCAAGAATAAGGCATACGCCCCAAATGTCCATCTGCTATGCGTTGTTTGATACGTTTATCTGTTGGATTCTGGTATGGAACAGCTACATTATCTTTATAAAAATGATTTTCTTTTGATTTTATAGCGTGTAGAATAGAGCGGTGTGCAGTTGTAAATCTTTTGGGCGTATGTCCTACGTTGGTATTATAAATCCAAACATAATCTTGCACATCAAAAGCAGCTTCATCAAGATATTTTACACG
>JANYGM010000130.1 GCA_025362415.1 bacterium | reverse complement strand
TGTACCAAATAGAAAAATTTGCGCCGTGTACTTTTTCTTGTACCACAAACTCTCCCAAATGATTGCCAGACGTGATAATCCTATCCAATTCATCTTTCAAATAGGTATTTTCCAAACTGTTGTATTTTCTGAATTCCATTTATTTATTGTTTTTGATTTAAAATTTCTTTGAGTTGCCACAGATACACAGATGAAACCACGTATTTTATCTGTGCATTTGTGGTAACAAAATTTATTCTGAAATTTGTATTTTTTCAAGAATACTATTAAAGAAATTAGCTACTTTTTGTATGTTATTTTTCATCAAAATAACATCAACTTCAATATTTTCTGCGTTTTCGCCACATTCAGCATAAAGAAGCAATTTATCAATAGTAGCAAATTCTGTAACAACATTGCTCATAAGCTCAAAACCTATGTTTTGAGTACCAAAAATCAAATTATCATTTGCTTTTTCGTAGATTTCTATGAAAGTTTTTAGCAAAATTTCTAGTCTGTGGTAAGCAGGCGTTTCATCTCTATTATAAAACGCAATATTCATAAAGCGGATAGTTTCTTTGAGTTTGTACTCTAAAAACTGTCTGTAAAGATGCACAACAGAGCTTATAAGCATTTCATTTGTTTCAGTATTTTTCATCAAAATAGTTACAAGACGGTCTGCACCAAGTTTGTAGGCATCTGCGCCCAAATCAAAAATATTGCCTGTATGTGGGCTAATATTCATTGTGAAAAGATTTTTTTCTAGTGTCATAATTGTATTATTTAAAGATAGATTTTTGTTTTGTATATTTTTTTGATAAAAAACCTTATTCCTCTAACCTTTTCTCTTCTAGAAAAGGCAGCCATTTTGGCGTTTAGTGAGGTGAGAAGGTTTATTTTTTGATGTCAAGTTTAGCTTTGATATTCTCGCACCGTCAGCTAAAGCAGACGGCAAAGAATATTAGAGTACTAAAACGGACAGTAAATAAATTAGTCAGACGTATATGTAAAAAACATACTACGTAAGAGTAATTAAGCTAGTTGGAGAAGAGATTTTTTAGGAAAATTTCTAAGAAAATAAATGGATTTTTCTTAAATAAAACTTAAAATCTACTAATGTTTGCCCATTTTGAGGCACACAACACTTGCGTTAGCATAGCTTTGCCTGCATCTCTTTTCTCCATTATTTCTACTCCAATGCGCTGATACCCAAACGGTATTTTAGTGTTTGAAGATAGATTTTTGAAGTAAGAAGCCAAACTATGTGTGTGTAAGGACAACATTATGATAAAAATTTGTATGAAATTGGTTTTTGTTTGTTATTTTCTTTTTATGCGAGATAGCATAAAAAAGTAACCAATTATTTGAAAATATTTTGAAAATAAATACAAAATCTCTCAAAATATTGTATTTTTGCTTATATTGACAAATAAATTAACGCAAAATTAGTTTTAAAAAATAATGGCTACCCCATCAAAAGCGTCCCAAGAACAATCTTTAAAAGATTTATTAAAAGAATTTCCTACAAATTCTTATGAAGATTGGCTTGCCCAAATCAATAAAGACCTTAAAGGCAAAGATTATCAAACACTTATCTCTCAAAATTATGATAATATCAATATAAAACCTGCTTTTGCAGCACTTGATATTGATAGAGATTTAGCTAAAAATATCAACGAAATATGTCTTCAAGATTACAAAGGAACAGAAAATATCAATCTGAATACTGAAAAACCATTTAATAATTTTAATTATTTTATTGATATTGGATCTGATTTTGAGAATTTTTTAGAAAATGCTTTGAAAGGAGAATTTACCGAAAAAAATGCCAATATTTCTATCCATAATCTTCATAATGCAGGCGCAAATGCCACACAGGAGATTGCGGTGGCACTTTCTATGGCAACAGAATTTTTGGATAAAGGCATAAAAGATAATAATAATCAACAAAAATATACAACAGAAGATTTAATAAAAAAAGTAGCGTTTTCTATTGCCGTTGGAACAGATTTTTATATGGAAATAGCCAAAATACGTGCTTTACGCTATCTTTGGGCAAAGATTTCACTTTTATTTTCTCCTTCACACACACCTACACGTGTGCAAATACACGCTCATACGAGCCTTTTCAATAAAACGAAGAAAGACCCTTATAACAACGTCTTGCGTGCTACAATGGAGGCAATGGCAGCGTTTGTGGGTGGCGCAGATACACTTTTTGTAAGTCCACACAACAATCATTTTGAACAACCAGACGAGTTTTCGGAGAGAATTGCTAGAAATATTGCTATCATTTTGGATAAGGAAAGTAATTTGTCAAAAGTGGCTGATATTGCAGCAGGAGCATATTATTTGGAATATTTGACAGAACAACTTTGCCAAAAATCTTGGGATTTGTTCAAAGAAATAGAACAAAAAGGTGGTTTTGTGAAGGCATTTGAAAGTGGTTTTATAGTCAAAATGGTGGAGGAAGTCGCACAAAAGAAATTTGAAGATTTTAGGGATAAAAAACTTACACTAGTTGGCGTAAATAAGTACGAAAATAAACAAGAAATTCACACTGAAACTCATTTTGAAAATCAACAAAATACTTCATTTAATACTTTTTCTTTTATAAATGAAATACAACCATTTTTTTTAGAGGACACGCTTTAAATAGCAATAAATAATTAAAAACACTACAAAAATAAAAAAATATGCATAGACCAGAGGCAGCACTTGTAGAAGCATATACTATTTCTTATGATAAAATTATTGATGCCGTTTGTGTGGCGTGGCGTGGTGCTATTAGTAGCCAAAAATACAGAGAAGGTTGTAAAGAACTTTTGACACTTGCTCACGAAAAAAATGCCAAAAAATGGATTTTTGATGCTACTTTGGTAGAATTTATTGGTGTAGATGACGAAAAATGGGCAAAAAAAATGTGGCTCACAGAAATGACCGCAACACTTGTACATAATCATACTATTGCCTACGTACTTTCAAAAAACTCGTTTAGCAGGGCGGCAGTCAATACTATTAACCAATTTTTGATGAAGAAACAGCAAGAAACCATAGAAATTACTGAAAGATATTTTAATACGCTTTTGGAAGCTAGGGCGTGGCTTTTTGAAAATTTAGAAATTGAGTTAGACTAAATAATTGTGAATTAGGAATTGTGAATTAGGAATTGTGAATTAGGAATTGTGAATTAGGAATTGTGAAATAGGAATTGTGAATTAGGAATTGTGAATTAGGAATTGTGGATTGTGAATTTTCGTGTGCTGTCAGGTGTTTCCACCTGACAGCAAATGTGCTTTTAAGTTTCTGATTATGGAGAAAATAACAATTTTTA
>JANYGM010000128.1 GCA_025362415.1 bacterium | reverse complement strand
AAGGAGGGGAGTTTTGTCCCCCTCCTTTTCAAGGAGGGGTTAGGGGTGGTTTTGATATTCATTTGTGCTAAACATTTGATAATCAAGTAATAAAAATTCTATTAAATCCTTTCAGGATTTTTAATACAATTTATCAATGTCGTTATCTAAGTAATTTTATTTGAATACGAAAATCACCCAAAAACCTGCTGAAAAGGCGTTACATTTCCATCTGGATTATGTTGTTTGTGGCTATTGTGGTCGTTGAAAATGGCAAAAACAACCATTTCAAAGACATTTTTAAATTCTATTTCCTCAAAAATCTCCTGAAAAAGAGTTGCAATATGTGCAGGTGGATTAGCAAAAGCACCACAACCAATGGCACTAAGCACCAAAGTAGTATGATTTTGCGCTATGGCTATTTTTAGGATAGCTCTAAGCCTAGTTTTGGTGTCCTCTACACAATCATTGCGCAAATAAAATTTGTTTTCAATTTTTACAAGTGGTGGTTTACGAATGGCAGCTACAGCAATAAAATCAAGTATATAAGGCTCATTTAGAAGATAATAGCCAGTGGATTCTGACGACCTAAAAACTGTAATTCCTGTGGAATAAACACCGCCACTAGCCGACAATGGATACTGAAAACTAGCATTTTGGGGTATATCATATTGAGAAGCAAAATCTGCGTATTGATACAAAGAAAGATGCAGATTACTGCGTCTAAATAGGTTTTCTTCCTGTGCGCCTGCACCACCAAGCACACCGCCACCTGGTGTTCCAGCACTTGCCATATTCAAAACGACAGGTTTTTTGCCCATTTTCTGTAGCAAATGAGCCACTTCTAAGCAATCAGCATCAATAACAGAAAATTTTGTTGGATATTTTGTTGTGGTTTGTGTTATCAGATTTGTCGTATCAGCATAAAAAACAGAATTTTTAATGATTTTGTCAAAATCTTCTTTATTGAGGATTATTTTTTTTTCGTGGGTGTCGTATTCTCCCTCTCTGACAATTTTGAGTGTGTTTTGAAAGATGCTTTTACGCAAATCTTTTCTTGTATGTCCTGAAAATAAATCATCATTTCCATCAATTTGATTAAAATCTTTAAGCCATTTTTGGCTGTCCCAAGTATTCATAAGGTAGTTTTTTATTTATCTCTTTTATGGTTTTCTGAAATTCACAAAAAAGTTATATCCTTTTGCAAAATCAGGAAATTGTTAATTGTATTTATTTTCAAGGAACGCTAAAATATTGAATTGAGTTTCAATTTTCTTCCAATTATTTCTAGTTTTTTATGATAAAGTGATGTTAAAAAATCTTAGAAAGACTTAAAAAGATTTGCAAATTTACTAAAAAATAGTTACTTTCGCAAAATATTATTTCTATATCAAAGTTGGCTGAACGCACAAATCCAAGCATAAAAAGTGAATTTTCAGACAAAATTCACCAAATTTTAAAGACCTATTGGGGTTATGATGCCTTTCGTCCACTCCAAGAAGACATCATAACGGCAATTTTAGAAGGTTACGACACGCTTGCGCTCCTGCCCACAGGTGGTGGCAAATCTTTGTGTTTTCAAGTGCCTGCAATGTATTTAGAGGGCGTTTGTGTGGTGGTTTCTCCGCTTATTGCCCTAATGAAAGACCAAGTTTATCAGCTCAAAAAGCGCAATATTAACGCTGTTGCGCTATATTCTGGTATGAGCAAACGAGAAATTGACATTACGCTGGATAATTGTGCTTATGGAGATGTAAAATTTCTGTATGTATCCCCAGAACGCCTAAAAACAGAGATTTTCATTGCTCGTCTGAAAAAAATGAAAGTAGCTTTACTTGCCATAGACGAGGCGCATTGTATTTCTCAATGGGGTTATGATTTCCGCCCTCCCTACTTAGAAATTGCACTTCTACGTGAAATAATCCCTCAAACGCCCATTATTGCACTTACCGCCACTGCCACAGAAATTGTGAAAGGTGATATTCAAGATAAATTAAAATTCGTTTTTGGTAAGAAAAAAGTTTTTCAGAAGAGTTTTGCACGAGCAAATCTCTCTTATTCAGCTTTTTATGAAGAAAATAAAAATAATAGGTTAGTAGAGATTTTGTCAAAAGTGCAAGGAAGTGCTGTTGTGTATGCAGGAAGTCGCAAAAATGTCAAAGATATTGCTTTATTTTTGCAAAAAAAGGGAATTTCAGTAGATTTTTATCACGCAGGACTTACACCAGAAGAACGTTCACGCAAGCAAGATGCGTGGATAGAAAATAAA
>JANYGM010000124.1 GCA_025362415.1 bacterium | reverse complement strand
CGGAAAACAAAACCCCTCCTTAGGAAGAATGGGAATCTTGCTCCCCTCCTTCCTAAGGAGGGGCTGGGGGTGGTTTTGATATTTATTTGTGCTAAACATTTGATTATCAAGTAATAAAACCTCTAATAAACATTAAAATTATGGCAAAAGAGAAAATTGACTATGTTATTTTAGAAAGTTCAGAAGGACAACTTGAATTACATAGAGGACGTGGTGGTTATGCTTGGAAAGGACAAAAAGGTAAAAAAGTAGAATGGATTTTGCCTATTGTTGTTCAAAACAATGCAGACGAAGTTTTAAAAATCATTTATAACTTGCCTGAATGGAATCTTGTAGGCAAAGGTAGAGAATGTAGTTACGACAGCAAAGATTTGCGTTCTGCTATTTGGCAAACAATATTTCCTTTGATTTCAATTGCAGATTTGCCACAAGTCAATGAAAATGGCGGTTTGTCAGATTTAGAACGACTAAATAAGACAAGAACCAAACGCAGATACAATGATGATGATGATATGATTTCTATTGAAAGTGATGAATGTTATACTTTTTATGATGATGTAGATAAAATAGTAACGCATTTTGGAACAGATTATTGGAAAAATAAAGTCGTTTATATGAATTGTGATGATGCAGGACAATCAGCCTTTTGGATTTACTTTTATAATAACTTTGAAAGATTGAAACTAAAACAAATCATTTCAACTCGTTTTGACGGCTCTAAACTGGATTTTTCTGGCTCGCTTTTTAGTGAACAATGGAATGAATACAACGGATTTATTGTAAAATATGATGGCAAAAAGATGGTAAGAATGCCTCCTATTGGTAATAAATCAAATTTTCACGGCTCTTATTCTGACAAAGAATGTATGAATATTGCCAATAATGAAGCAGATGTTATTATCACAAATCCTCCATTTTCAAAATTTGAACATTTTTATAAATGTATGCTTTCCACAGGAAAAGATGTTATTTGCATTGGAAATGGTGGTGCAGTTCAATACCAATGGACAAAAGAATTATGGCAAAACAAAAAAATATCTGTTCTCACTTGTGAATTTCATTGGTTTTTAACACCAACATTTAAAAAGAAAAGGGCTTTTGCTTATGTTTTTACAAATGTTCGCCAAAACCACACAACAGACAAAATAAAACCATTAAGTGATATTCCAAAGCAATATTATGACGAAGTGGGTATGCTTGTGGTAGATAATTTTGTGCCAAATGATTATTACAAACCGTTTGCAATTTCTGTTAGTCCAATAAAAAACGGCATATTTAGTAGTGGCTATAAGCTGTTACAATGCAGTTACCGCCCAGTGGTGGATAATAAATATAAATTTAAGAGAACAATCATTGTAAGAGAACTCAATGCCAAAGGAGAGCCAAATATTGAATTTGATAATATGAAGTTTGAAGAAGCAAAGATTAAAAAAATAAAAGAAGGAAATTTATTTGATAAGTAAAAACATAAATAAAAATTCAACCGCTATTAAATCATAAGGAAATAAAAGGAATAAAGCTAAATTAAACGTCAATGAAAAAGTTATTTTCTATTCTTATCTTGTTTATAATCATTCCTTTATGTGCTTTTGCACAAACGGAAAGAGATATTTTATTAGAAATAGTAAAACAACAAGCTACCAACAACGCCAAAATAGATGCAATGCAAAAACAGATGGATACCCGTTTTGACTCTATGCAAAAACAAATAGATACCCGTTTTGATGCCGCAGATAAGCGTTTTGATGATGCTAATAAACGTGTTGATATTTTGCTTTATGTGATGTTAGGCATTTTGGGTGGACTTTTTGGAGTGATTGGTTTTATTGTTTGGGATAGACAAATTTCTATGAAACCTATCTTACAAGAAAATAAAGACCTTGCCAAAGAAGTAAAAGAATTGAAAGAAAGTCAAGGACAAATGGCTAATACACTCAAAAAAATCATTGAAATAGAGCCACGTTTTGCAGGAATTTTGTAATCAGTTTATCAGAAAATCTCCCACCCAAAAAGAAAATCAGCAAAATAATATTCTACTCTTGCCAAATTCATTTCGTCAAGGCAAATAAAATAGAGTTGATTGGGATTGTGAATTGCTTCAACTATTGCTTCTGTAAATGGTGTAGGTAGAAATGACATTTGGAGTGGATTGTAATAACCAGTCAAATCATCTGAACTTGTCCAATTTGGTTTTACAGGAATTATCTTGGCAACTCCTCCTAATGCTTCCGCAAATGCTTTTACAATTTGCGTTTTCCCTGAACCTGATAATCCACTCAAAACAATAATATCATGTGTTTTGAGTAATGTTAGAAAATTTCTTATTTGATAATTTGTATAAATTAAACTTTTCTTATGGTATAGATAAGTAATACATTGCAAATAACTTCCTAGTTTGTTTCTTTTTAACACTAAGTTCATTAAGAAATACACACTAAGCAGGCACTAAGAAATACAAAATTAGAATTTTATTTACAACTCATTACTAAGCGTGAATATGGTCTGCAAGTTTTGAAAAACTCTTTTCAAAATCAAGTTCAAAATCAAGATGATTGGCTGGTTTAAACTCTTTTGCAGATAAAAGATTCAAATATTTACTCTCATCATCTTTATTCACAAATTGAAGATTTTTGCAAAGAGTAATTCTCTCTTTTAAAGTGTTTATTAAGTTTTCCATTTTCAATAAATTATGTTTAGTTATGTCAAAACTTTCTTTTAAAGATGAAAGTTCATCTTCTTTATTTTGAATTTCGTTAAATGTGTTTATTATTTTTTGATTATATTCTTCTATTTTTTCATTAGCGGATTTTGCTTTTTCATCAATTTTTTCTAACTCAGTTTGCTTTTGTTTAATGGCTATAACAATGTCATTTACACCACTTGCTGATTGTACATTCTTAATTGTTGTTTGTAATAGATAAGGATTTTCCTGTTTTTGTCTTTCTTTATTACTTGCTAATTCACATTTGAAGTAATATCGTTCCCTATCTTGTAATTCATCAGGATTAGCAATATATACATTATTTATTTTTTCTTGATTTTCACTATATTTTGGGTAATAAACGTCATTTCCATCTAAATCCACAATATCTTCAAAAAAACCAAGTTCAAAAGCACCTGATTTCCCATTGATTATACTTTTTTTCAAGCGTCCAGATAAAACCAAAGAAACCAGATTATTAGCTTCTTTGATTCTTTTTATCATATCTTGACTACTTTGAGCAAGTAATTTCTTTAATTGGTTATTTTCAACTTCTTGTACTACCTCCTCTGAATTCTTTTTTTCAGATGATATTTTATTTTCTTCTGCAATTTTTATTAGTTCTTCTGAAAGTTCAAACTCAAATTCACGAGGGATTGGTCGTTGAATATATTCAAAGAATTCAAAAAGTTTTTCAGTGCTAACATTTATTTTTGCTGCTAATTCCGCTACTGTCATATAATTAAACTTACAAGATTCTGATTAGGTGACCTTAATTTTTTCCAACAAAAATACGCAATATTTTGCAAAAAAAAATAATTTATCTTGGAAAATATATTTGATTTTATTACATTTGGAAAGAAATAAAATACTTTCTTTTGCCCTCAAAAATACACAAATACAATTAGAATAAAAATGAAAAAAATACTCACAATTTTAATAATGACTTTGACAACCACCCTTTTTGGACAAGTGGAACAAAAAAGTGATTTCTTTGATTTCTTTCCAAAAGGATATGTAATTTTTGAGCAAATTAAAGGAGATTTAAACAAAGATGGCGTAGATGATTATGTCTTCATTATCAAGGGAACAAACAAAAGTAAAATCATTACAGACCAATCTCGTGGAAAACTAGACCGCAACAGAAGAGGTATTATTGTTCTGTTTAGCAAAAAAAATGACAAAAATAGCTACGAATTAGCAGCAAAAAACTATAATTGCTTCTCGTCAGAAAATGAAGATGGTGGCGTTTATTTTGCACCTGAATTGTCTGTAAAAATTATGAAAGGTAATTTATCTATTCTCTACGGACACGGAAGATATGGCTCTTGGGAATATACTTTTAGGTATCAAAATGCTGGTTTTGAACTAATTGGCTATGATAATACCAATGGTGGTGCTGTCGTTAGTAGTCAAGTAAGTATTAACTTTTCTACTAAAAAGAAACAAGAAAAAGTGAATACAAACGAAAATGCACAAGGTGGAGATGAAGTTTTTAAAGAAACTTGGAAAAATATAACTATCAATAAACTATTCAAATTACAAGAAATCAAAGATTTTGATACATTAGATATGAGTATATATTAAAAATAATAATTTTAATGCCTAGTATTTTAAAATTTGTTTTTTAGAAAAAATACAGCAAAAAAACTTTAAACTAAAATTATTGTTTTTTTATTTATCAACCAATTTATTATTTTTATTATGAATTATTTAATCCACAATGTTGATTATCAACAGAATATAGAAAAAATTGGCGTTAATGTAGAAGATTTTATTGATGAAAATCCTATTTTGTTGCCACTTTTGCGTGCTGCGCCAAGTATTATCAAAAAATATATCCCTGATGCTACATTTGAATTATCTCATAATACAGATTTTGAGGAAGGAAACAGCACTTTATACCTTACCATTTTTACAGACTTGCCTCGTAAAGCGTGTTGGGAGAAAATGAGTAGAATAATTGGAGATATTGATTTTAAAATATTTATAAGTAATAGAGAAATAAGTAAAATTTTCACCTTTGATGTAGAAACTAGAGATAAACAATAAAATATGAATTTTAATTGGCGAAATTATCTCACTATTGCCTACGAATTGTGTGAGCAAAATAATACAGAAGCACATTTTAGAATAGCCATTAGCAGGGCTTATTATGCTGTTTTTAATATCCTTAGGCTAAAAGCAGGCTATCATAATAAAAAAGATGTTTCTCATCAAGATTTTATTGCGGAACTAAAAATACCAAATAATAGGCTTATAGTTAGTTTAAATATTGAAGAAGAAAATATTTGTATTATAGGTGTAAAACTTGATAATTTGCGCAAGGAACGTAATTTTGCTGACTATGATGGCTTAGAGCGTTTTGACAAAAAGAGAACTATCAAAAGCCTTGAAAAAGCAAAAGAGATTTTAGAATTTTTTGACTAAAATCTCTTCAAAACTTATTTTACTTTCTCTGCAACTATTTCAAATTTCAAATCAAAGATGTTTTTGATAGCATTATCTCCTAAGTCCTTGAAAAAGTTTTTAGAATTATACGTAATTCCAAAAAGCGTTCTATCCACAGGAATAATGCCATTTATAGTTATTTGATTGCCTTTTTGGCTATCTTTTGGGTCATTTTTTTCTGTAATATTGATAGGAAAAGAAATATTTTTTTTGATGTTTTTAATAGTCAAAAAACCAAAAGCATTCCCTTTTTGAACGCTTACAAGTTCAAATGTTGCCGTTGGAAATTTGCTTACCTCAAAAAAATCTTCATTTTTCAGGTGATTTTCTAGGCTTTTTTCTGTGTGCGAAATAGTGGTCATATCAAAAACAAAAAGCCCTGTAAAAATATCATTAAAACTATTGGCTCTTGCTTTTTTTCCATCAAATTGAAAATTGCCAGTTTTGAGTTTTATTGTGCCTGTAAGCGAATAATCCCCTATTTCTCCGTAGCCAGTCCAATTTATTTTACTCAAATCATTGTTTACTTCATAAGATTTTTGATTGGTATTTTTGGCTACGTCTTTTGTATTGATTAGTTGGTCTTCAGTTTCAATAAGTCCCATTCCTTTATAGATTTTGCCATTTTTATCTTTTGCCAAAACAAACCACAAGGCATCTCCCCCATACAAATTATCTCCAAAACGAAAATTATTTTTAAAACAATACACCTCTCCTTTTTTGAGAACGCCATTTTTGCAGGCAAATTTTTCCGAAAATTCTTTTTTATCATATTGCACATTCGTAAACCAGCCTTTTTCAGAAAACCAAATAAAACTTCCTGCCGCCACGACCTCCAAATCTTCTGTTTCAGCACGAACAAAAGTGCTATGTTTCCAAACATATTTTCCATTATTAGTGGTTTTTATATCTGTTTTTGTGTCGTTGATTTCTGGATAATTAGGATTTGGTGAATGATACAACGTGATACCCACAGGCACACGCCTAAGTGTGTCGGGCAAAATACGAGTTTTGTCTGACCAAGCATTTTGCTGAATGTTTTGTTTGGTATTTTGCTGATTTTGAGCAACTATTTTGTTGTTACTTTGAGAGAAAAAACTGATGATGCTAAAAAGCAAAATTTGGAAAAGCAGGTGATTTCGTTTCATTTTTTGGTGATTTTGTTTGATGTAATTTTGTGATTGGATTAAGTTTTGTTCCTTGAACGACACAAACATAAACATACACAACGAAAATAACACAAATGCTCCAAATTTGTTTAAAACTCATTTTGGAACGTCCCAAAACGTGCTTTGGGACGAATTTTTAGATTATTTTGGAGAATATACAAAAAACAGTTATATTTGTTGTATGAAAAAAGTAAATGTAAATGTAATGGCGGAGTTTGTTGTCCTATTTTGTCAAAATCTAGGTGTAACAATTAGTCCCTTAAAACTCCAAAAATTGCTTTATTATGTTCAAGCGTGGCATATTGCAAAATTTGATAAAGAGATACTTTTTGATACACTACCTGAAGCGTGGGCAAACGGACCAGTTTATAGAGAGGTTTATAACCAATACAAGACAACTTTCTTCAAAAATCAAAATATTACTACTAGGTTAGAGGAAATCCAGTTGTCAGAGCAACTCCAATCAAAGCAAAATAACTTAGATTTAGAGGCTAATCAGTTAGAATTAGTAGTAACTGTTATAGATTTATATGCTAAATTAAGTGATGAAAGATTAGTGACGTATCTACAATACATTATTTACAACCTAAACAGTTACCAAAAAACTAAACTCTAAATTAAAATGAAGAATCAAATTTTAAGCCTGCTAGCTTGTATTTGTATGGGCGCAATGAGTGCCTGCAAATCAGAAAAAACACCACCCGCTCCTACTTCTCTAGCAGAAGTTCAGAAAATACTTATAGGCAAAAAGTGGAAATTAGTAGATGTGGGAATTGTTACTGTCAAAGGCTCAGCAAGTGTTAAAGTCGTGGAAACGGAAGCGAAGATACTTGCTCCACTCAATGTGGAATGGTTGAGTACAATGGATTTTAGCAAAAAAATGATGCCTGAATTTTATAAAAGCTATCAAGAATCAGCGCAGAAAATCAGTTTTGATATAGCAGAAAAAGGCAAAATAAAAACCACAGGCATAGACTTAGATGCGGAAGAACGCTACGAAATTACAGACAAAAAAGACGGCAAAGACAGAGTAGGTATTAGGCTAATAGTAGGAGGAAAAAGTAAACGTTTTACCTTTGGCGCAGAAATGGGAGATATGAATTACACTTATTTTATACTCGGAATAGACAAAAAAAGGCTTTATTTGGACACAGAATCCGAAATTAACAAACAAAAAGTAGTTTATTTGCTGGAAACAATGTAATTTATAAAAAAATAAAAATAATTTTAATCAAAAAACAATTTTCTCCAAATCAATTGAATTTGGAGAAAATTATTTTTATCTTACTTTTGTATTCACTCACTAAAGCTATCATTTTCTTTACCTCCTCAAATTATCCAAAATAATAGCAGTAGCTACACCAACATTCAAAGATTCTGCATTTCCAAAACGTGGAATAGTTATTTTCCTTGTAACATATTGTGCGACTTCATCAGAAATACCATTTGCCTCATTTCCCATCACAATAACGCCAGAAGATATATCTACTAAATGTCCTTCATTGTCTGTTGTAAAATCCGTTTTGAAGTCAATTTTATGTATGTTTTCACCCTCCATAAAAGTTCCAAAAATAGGAATTTTGGGAAAACCGCTATGTGAATTCCCCCTATTTGAAATAGTTTCAATAGCATCAAAAAAAGGTTGTGCAGGACAATAACACACTTGTACACGTGTAAAGCTGCCCATTGTAGCAGCAATAGTTTTAGGATTATAAAAATCTACTGTATTTGGCGTACAAACAATTTTTTTGATGTTGTACCAATCACACAAACGGATAATTGTACCCAAATTTCCAGGGTCTTGCAGGTTATCCAAAAACAAAACAAACTCGTCTTCTGGATAAATAAGTACATTTTCTTTCATTTTGAAGACTGCTAAAGCCGCATTATTACTTTGCAAAGTGCCAGCTTGTATAAGTTCTTTTTCTGTGACAATAGCCCCCAAACCCCCAAAGGTAGCCCCCAAACCCCCAAAGGGGGCTTTAAATACATTTGTATTTTGCATTATTCCCCCCTCGGGGGTTAGGGGGCTATTGTTTATTCCCCCTTTGGGGGTTAGGGGGCTACCTTTGGTTAGGAGGCTACTATTCAAGAATTCCTCCGTAACAAACAATTTTTCCAAAACAAAATCAGAATTTAAGGCTTCTAGCACGTTCTTTGCCCCCTCTACAAAAAAAAGCCCTTCTTGCTTTCTATTTTTTTTATTTTGCAAAGATTGGATTATCTTTGACCAATTTTTAGATAACATCTTTTTTTAGTGAAATAGTGAGTAGTGAAATAGTGAGTAGTGAGTAGTGAAATACATCTACTCGCTACAAAATACAACACGTTGATGAATAATAATTTATTTTTAGTGAGTTAGATAATGACATTGATAAATTGTATTCAGCCCCAGCAGGGCGGTATATTTATAGAAAAATAATTGTATTTTGTATTTCGCTCCAGCGGAGCGAGATATTTATGACACTGTGATTATTTTTATAGCCCTTTGATTTATCAAGGATTACGAGAAAATATAACAAATTAACAATGTCGTTATCTAAGTAGTGAGTAGTGAAATACATCTACTCGCTACAAAATACAACACATTGATGAATAATAATTTATAATTAAAAATAAATATAATAATAACAGATAAGTAATAAATGATACATAACAAAAAAACACTATTCACTATTCACTACTCACTACTCACTATTACACTAGCTATAATAATGAGTAGTTGTTTTCGCCTGAAAAATCTACAAGAAAACCGTTATTTGTTGCGTGAAGCAAGCGTTTCTGGACAAAAAACACTTTCAGAAGACGGCTTTAAGGCACTTTTTCGTCAAAAGCCCAACAGTCGCCCAGTAAGCCTTTTGCGCTATACACCTGCCTACAAACTTTGGTTTTATGATAAAGGTTACCACAAGTTTAAACCAGATAGTATTGCTAATTTTTATGTGGATAGCACACGCTACAATCAAGTTTTTAGCCGTTCTCTGATAGCTCTTGATAAAAAGTTTTCAGAAGATTCTCTAAAAATTTCACAAAAATACAATTTATCTAGCACTTCTGCTAATGCACTTAGCAATATGGACGCTTCAGAGGAGGAAAAACTGACCCCAGAAGAGAAAAAAGCCCTCAAACAACTCATCAAAGGAAGCAATAAATATAAAAAATTAAGAGAAAAATATGATGAAAAAGTCCGTAAAAATGATATTTATTACCGCAAAGGCAATTTTATGATGCGTGTAATGGGTGAGCCACCAGCTTATTATAATCCAAAACTTACGGAAGCTACCCGCCAAGAATTGGAGAAATATATGAAAACACAAGGTTTTTTTCAAGGAACAGCCACGTTTAAGGTAGATACCATCAGCAAGAAAAAGAAAACTATTTCTGTTAAATACAAAGTAATAGAAAATAAGCCAACTATTTTGGATAGTATCACCTATCAAACTGATAACCAACATATTGATAGTCTTCTTAAAAAAAATAAAACAGATTTTTTGAAGAAAAATGACCGTTATTCTCAAAGCAATATAGACAAAGAACGTGCAAGAATTGAAGATATTTTGCAAGATAATGGCTATTTGTATTTTGGAAGGCAGTATGTTTCTGTAGAAGTCAATATTGATTCAGTGCGTTTTCAAGTAAATCATTTGACTGATTTGCGCATTATCATCAATAATCCTATCAAAATGGATACTGTTGCGCTCAAAAAGAAAATTATTGGTAGTATTGAAAATAAGGTTTCTATTGATGAAATGACAGGAATTCATACACTATATACAGTCAAAGAAGTGTATTTTTGGACAAAAATAGAAGACAATGAAAAAATAGACACTACTAATGCAGTAATTTTTCCTCGTAAAAATCCTAAATTCATTAAATACACTACTTCTAGCCATATTTTTTCTAAAAAAATATTAAATAACCGTATTTTTATTAAATCTGGGGATATTTTTAGTAGGCAACAACGCAATTTCACACGTAATAGACTAGCTAATTTGGATATGTTTAAGTTTGTGGATATTGGTTTGCAGGAAGAAAAAAATGCACAAATAACGTATTATGTTACCGTTATTCCTGCGGAAAACAAAATATTGAGTGCTGAAACAGGTTTAAATGTTACACAAAATATACCAGGTCCATTCCTTAATCTTTCCATCAAAAACCTTAATCCTTTTGGTGGTTTGGAGATTTGGGATAATAGTATTTTAGTAGGGCTTGACGGACAAACTGCTTTTACGCAAAATACCAGCGCATTACGTACCATACAAATTGGGCTTAATAGTTCGCTTATTTTGCCACAAATTTTCTTTCCCATAAAAAAAGCAAGTAGGTATCTTAATAAATATAATCCTAAAACGACTTTTTTAGTTGGATTTAATTATACCAACCGTCAGCCTGAATATGTACGTACCAATTTTAGGACTGCTATCACTTATAGCATTATTCCTAGTGAAAAACGCACTTATTCATTTACTTTACTTGATTTCAATATTTCTAGTACGCCCACAAAATCAGCAGAATTTCAGGCGTTTTTAGATGCTTTGCAGGCACAAGGCAATCCGTTTTTTCAAAGTTTTAGAACTGCGTTAGTAACAAGTAGTACGTTTGCTTATACCTACAACGAAACAGACACAAAAAGTGCTAGTAAGAACCAGAAAGCACGTTATTTTAAGGCAACTTTTGAGCCTGGCGGAACAATACTTAATCTTATAAAGCAAACTGTTCAGGGAACAAATGCCACTCCTACTATTTTGGGACTGAATACATTTAAGTTTTTGCGGTTTTTTGCTGATTTTCATTATAATTTGCCTGTGAGCAAAAATAATAAAATTGCTTGGCGGGTTTTTGGTGGGGCAGCTATTCCGTATGGAGATTCTAATACTATTCCTTATGAAAAATTCTTTTTTGCAGGTGGTAGTAATAGTATGCGGGCTTTTCCTGCAAGGCGTTTAGGGTCAGGTAGTTATAACCGTATTCGTAAGGGTGAACCAGACAGAGGTGAACAACCAGGTAACTTTATAATGGAAACAAATTTGGAGTTTAGGCATCACATTTGGTGGGTTTTTAATGGTGCTTTATTTGCTGATATTGGCAATACTTGGGCTTTGAATGATAATTCTAGTCGCCCTGGGGCTGATTTTAGTAAAGATTTTTATAAAGAATTTGCGGTTGGTGTTGGTTATGGTTTAAGACTTGATTTTAGCTTTTTGATTGTGCGCATAGATGCTGCCTTGAAAACCGTTGACCCTTCTCGTGAGTTGGGCAAACGCTTTGTTTTGCCAGAATTTTCTTTAAAAAATCCGTTTATAGGCACAAATTCTCTCAATTTTGTGGTAGGAATAGGACACCCTTTTTAAGGTATTGATTTAAGATATTGAAGTTGTTTATAATCAAATGATTATAAACAACTTCTAATTCCTAATTCACAATTCCTAATTCACAATTCCTAATTCACAATTCCTAATTCACAATTCCTAATTCACAATTCCTAATTCACAATTCACAATTCACAATTCCTAATTCCTAATTCACAATTCCTAATTCCTAATTCCTAATTCCTAATTCACAATTCCTAATTCCTAATTCACAATTCCTAATGACGCATTTTAAACATTTTTTTTCCTATCTACAAGAACGTTTCCCCTTTATCAATATGGGGCTTTTTGCTATTCTTTTTGGGGTCGTTTTTTCTGTTACTAATTATAGAAATCCGACACCTCAAAGATTTGATTTAATGTCTTTGATAGGTATTTTAGCTGTGATTTCTTTCTTTTTTAGACTACGAGTTTATGATGAAATTAAAGATTTCCAACTTGATGCCCTCAATCATCCAAATAGAGTTTTGCAATCAGGAAAAATTTCTTTAAAAATCCTCATTTTTATTTCTGTAATAATTAGTATAACAGAACTATTTTGGAGTTATCAAAAAGGTACTTCAGCATTACTGGCTTGGAGTATTGCGTTTTTTTATGCGTTACTTATGCGGTATGAGTTTTTTATAGGAAATTTTTTAAAAAAGTATTTGCTTTTATACGCATTACTGCATTTGTTAGTAATGCCTTTTATTATTTTATGGGTATGGGTAGCTCATCTGGGCTTTGTGATAAATTTTAATTTGATATTATTGATGTTTTTCAGTTTGATTGCTGGTTTTGCCTTTGAAATAGCCAGAAAAATTCATATAAAGGCGGCAGAAAGTCCAACCATAGACTCTTATTCTAAGGTTTTGGGTTATCATATTGCTGTTTATACGACTTCATTTGTATGTATTTTGATGGCAATTATTCAAATCTTATTTTTATATCAGCTTCAAGCAAATTGGTGGACGTATTGTATTATCATATTTTTAGCAATATGGATAATATTTCAATATTTTTTGGTGCTTAGAAAACCCCAAGAAATTTCACTTAGAAAAAATGAAAAATATGTTTCAATTCTGATGCTGGTTAGTTATTTATTACTCATTTTTGAGTTAAATTATTGATAATTAAGTAGGTTTCTTCTGAAGTCAGGTGGAAACACCATAGCCGTCAAGTTTAGGCACTCAAATATCTCTGCACCGTCAGCTAAAGCAGACGGCAAAGAAAATAGAAAAAACAGAAATCTATTTTTCAAGTGCTTTCAAGTCTATTTTGCCGTCTGCTTCAGCTGACGGTGCAGAGAACTTCAAGTGCTTAAACGAGAGTAAACGAACTAGCTTGACGGCTATGGTGGAAACACCTGACGACACCAAAATGGCTATAAAATAGTTATAGTGTCATAAATATTTCGCTCCGCTGGAGCGGAATACAAAATACACTTATTTTTCTATAAATATAACGCCCTGCTAGGGCTGAATACAATTTATCAATGTCGTTATCTAAGTTTATGTTATGATAATATCAAAATGATATATAATTAACTGATTACTAGCATTTTGTATTCATTCACAATTAAAAATTCACAATTCACAATTACTTATGATACTCTTTCCAAATAAAACCAACAACTATAAGATTGGGGGCAAAGCCAAAAATTTGTGTGTATTGCAAAATTTAGGGTTTTCTGTGCCAGATTTCGTAATTATTCCAAATGAAGCCTTTGAAAATAAAATTATTGAAAATAAGGATTTTAGTCTTAATGAAAATGATAAAGAGAAATTATTACAAATTTTAGCAGATTGGAGTTTTCCGAAGCAAAAAATCATTGTGCGCTCTTCTGTTTGTGATGAAGATGGCAGCAAGCACTCTTTTGCAGGCTTGATGGACTCTTTTTTGGATATTGACTCCTTTGAAAAAACGCTTGAAACTATTACTGCTTGTGCTAAAAGTGCTTTTTCTGAAAGAGCATTAGCCTATAGGAAACAAAAAAATATTCAAAATAAAATTTTACCTGCTGTTATTGTTCAAAAGCAAATTTCGGCAACTAGTAGCGGTGTCGTTTTTACGACTAACCCAGAATATCCACAGGAAATGGTTATTCACGCTGTGAAAGGCTTGAGCGTTGATTTGGTGCAAGGAAACGCAGAACCTGATGAGTTTTATTTGTGGAAAAAAGATGGAATTATCAATAGACAAAAAAATATACAAGAACATACATTGTTGTCTTCCAGCCAATTAAATCAAATTTATAAAATAAGTAGTCAAATTGAAACTTCATTTGGGCATCCGCAAGATATTGAATTTGTATTGGAAAATGAACAATTATACATTGTGCAAACTCGCCCCATTACACAAGAAATACCCAAAATTATTGTTTATGACAACTCTAACATTCAAGAAAGTTATTGTGGCGTAACGACACCACTCACTTTTAGTTTTGCCCAAAGAGCTTATGCAACGGTTTACAGACAAACAATGCAATCTTTGGGTTTGTCTCAAAAGTTAATTACTGAAAATGAGCCTGTTATACAAAATTTATTAGGTCTTATCAAAGGCAGGATTTATTATAATATCAATAATTGGTATCAAGGTTTGAAGTTATTGCCTTCTTTTAGGCAAAATAAAGCGGATATGGAACGTATGATGGGTGTTGAGAAGTCAATAGATTTTATTGAAAATCATCAAAAAACATTTAGAGAAAAACTTAAAATGCTCCCTTCCCTGCTTTTTAATTTAACTAAATTGCTTTGGGCTTTTCAGCGTTTGCCTTTTTCTATCAAAAGTTTTTTAGAAAAATTACGCCTTTTTTATCAATCTTTTTATCAAAAATTTTATGCGCAAGATTTCCAAAAATACACTTGGAATGAATTGCAACACTTAAAAAAGCAAATAGATGTAACTTTGTTAGAAGATTGGAGTGTGCCTATTATTAATGATTTTTATGTAATGATGACTAATGGCAAAGCTATTCGTCATTTGAAAAAACTAGGTTTTGATAATCCAGAAGAGTTTTTGAGCCGTTATTTCGCAAAAAAAGGGAATATTGTGAGTACACAGCCGTTTATAGCACTTCAAAAATTAGCGCAGGAAGCCAAAAAATATCCAGAACTTATGAGTTTAGTTCTTGAAATAAATCATCAAACACATCAAAATATCCAAAATGTTTTCCCTGAATTTTATGCAGAAATTGAAAAATTTATTGCACAATTTGGAGATAGAACCATTGGAGAACTCAAACTTGAAACTTATACAATGCGTACACACGCAGAAGTTTTTTATAAATATTTAGCAAATCTTATCAAAATTCCTTCACAAGAGGCTCAAAACCAATCATCTAACCACTCATCTACAGATACGCAAGTTGCAAAAGAATTAGAGAAAAGCCTTAAAGGAAAATCTATTTTTTTTAAAAAGAAGACTTTTAACACTTTAAATTCACTTCAAAAAGCTATTGAAAATAGGGAACTTTTACGTTTAGAAAGAACACGTCTGTTTGGTATGTACAGAACTATTTATAGAAATATGGGTTTATATTTACAAAAAAATGGCTTTTTGGATAACTTAGAAGATGTTTTTTATTTGTATGAAAATGAAATAGAAAACCGTCAAGAAAATCATTATTCACAAGACTTGCAAGATTTGAACAGTATTGTTGCTTCTAGAAAAAAGGAATTTGAAAATTACATTCACGAAAAAGTTGATTCACAAGTTATTATTCCTTTTCCACCTACTGAAAATAGCAGTAAAAACAGTACCGAAAATCAAGTATTTGATGAAAAAGTATTTATAGGCTCTTGTTGTGTGCAGGGCGAAGCAGAAGGAGAAATAGTAGTAATTAGTAGCCCTACAGACACGTTAGATGTGGTTGGAAAAATTGTTTGTGCTTTGCGCACAGACCCTGGTTGGGCAGCTCTGTTTCCTGCTTGTAAAGCCGTTTTGATAGAAAAAGGGTCTGCCTTATCTCATTCTGCCATACTTCTCCGAGAACTTAATATTCCAACTATTATCAATATTCCGAAAATTACAGAAAAACTCCAATCAGGGCAACGAGTTCGTATCAATGCTAAAGAAGGTAAAATTTATTTATTGTGATAAAAATATATAAAATATGATAGAAAAAATCATTTTTAAGGGAGAACTCCCAAGCAGTTTTTTTGAAATTCCGCTAAGAATTTATCAGAATAACGCTTTTTATAAGTCAGAAAATCCAATCCGTCTTTTAGAACTTTTCAAAGAAGAATCACAGAGAAATGAAATTATTTTATACACAGACCATAAAAACATTCGTTTGGTGGGGTTTTTCCCTGAAAATGAGAACAGAAATGAAAATATAGCTTATGCAGGTTTTTGGGAAACTACTGATGATTTGACTTTAAATAAAACGCTTTTTGAACACTTTTTTAGAGATATACACAACAAAAATATTTCTCAACTCATTGCCCCTATCAATTTTAATACTTATCAACCTTACCGTTTGCCATTAAATTTGCCTGTTTGGAAGCCTTTTGCAGGAGAGCCTTTCGCACCACTTTATTATGCTCAAATTCTTTTAGCGTTGGGTTTTGAGGCGCATACCCATTTTGAAAGCCGACTGCTTAGAAAAAAACACATTCCTTTGCTTTATCAAAATAAACAAAAAACGCTTTCTAATTTAGCGGACATTCCTTTCAACATTATTCCCTTGTATCCAGCAATTTGGCAAAAATATGAAAAAGAAATTTTTGTATTGACAGAAGCTATTTTTTCTGCCAATCCATTTTATAGAAAAATCTCTTGGGAACAGTTTTCAACAATGTATAATCATCAATTTGCGGAAAAATTGTGTCCATATAGTGCTGTTTTATTTCAAGAAAAAACAACTACCGCTTTAGCTGCTATGAGTTTGTGTATGCCTGATTATGGTTATGCTTCAAATTTGAAAGAAAATTATACTTTTGCGGAAGATTATGCAAATTTATCTCCAAAAATATTATTGGCTAAGTCCGTAGGGGTTCATCCATCTTACAGAGGACAAAACTTAATGAATTATTTGGCGGCTTATGCAATGCTTTCTTTTCAAGATTATTATGATGAAATTATTTTTTGTACAATGCGTTCTGATAATCTTTCATTACGCTTTTCAGATGCGCTTCCACACGAAACAAGCAAATATGCACTGTTTTCAAAAAAAATATAATGAGTTTTTATTTGATACGAACTCACTTCACTCTGATACGAACTCACTTCACTTTGATACGAACTCACCTCACTTTGATACGAACTCACCTCACTTTGATACGAACTCACTTCACTTTGATACGAACTCACTTCACTTTGATACGAACTCACCTCACTCTGATACGAACTCACTTCACTCTGATAATCAAGATACAAAAACGCTAAGGAGAACTCTATAAATCAAACCAAGCAAAATAATTTTCAACAACAAAAGGCAAAAACGGATAATTACTGACTGTATGCGCCATCATATACATACCTAACCTCTGTAATCCAAAGTGCAAAGCCGAAATTTCTATAACTTCTAAAAATAAGGTTTTATCACTAAAACGCTTGTCTAAACTGCTTAATATTTCATAAAATTCGTGGACATAATGAGAACGCAAATAATGTCGCTCTTTGTCTAATGTAAAACACAAAAACTCTACCAAATCATATTGTGGAGCGTGAAAAGTAGCGAGTTCCCAATCATATAAACAAAGTTGCGGTTTATTATTGAGCGTTTTAAAGCAAATATTTCTTGGATTGCAGTCGTTATGAATGAGTGTTTTGGGGTATTTGTCCATTATTTCCCAATGTTTTGGAATATTTTGAATAGCTTTTTTCAGAAATGCTACTCTTTTTGGCGTGTACAAATCAGGGTGATGCAGGTGAGCATTATTTATCAATGCAACCCAGAGAGGTGCTAAATCTTGCATATATGCTTTTGAAGGCGTGTCTGTCCAAAATTTTGCATTTAATTTTTCTATTTTTTCTGGTTTCATAAAGCTATGCCAGTTTGCCAGACTGTTAAGCGTGTTTTTAATGTGTTCGTCTGTAAAATCTTTGGGTTGCATCACTGCATTGAGCAAACTCACCTCTTCCAGATACTCCATCAAAATCATAAATAATCCTTTGTTTTGTTGTTTATTTTCTTCTTTGCTTTCTTCTGTATAAACGCCAAAAATAGTTGGAGTAAGCGTTGAGGGCATTTTTTTATAGATTTCTTGCTCTCTTTGGTGGGTATGATGAAAACCAGTTTTTTCTTGATATGTTGGATATTTATCAGCTAACTCGCCTCCGCAAGCCTGCGCTAAATTATTTAGCATCATTGTAATTTCGTGGCTATGTGGCTTTACTTTCAAAACCATTTTTTGTGTTTTGCTTACCCCTGATACCGTAAAAGTGATTTCTAATCCAAAATGTCCAATTTCAGAGGTTGATTCTTGCGCCGTAAGTGCTACCAAAATACTAGCAGAATTGTCTATTTTAAATGTTTTGATGTGTTGTATTTCAATTTCTTGTTCAGGTGCAAAATCTCGCATTAACTTTTCAAGAAATTCTTTTTCTAAGAAAAATGGTGTGTGTGTGTTCATAAATAATTGTGAATTTTAAATTATGAATTGTGAATGAATAGTTGCTGTAAAAGTTCCGTTGCAAAATAGTGTTTTGTTGTTTGGTGAGGACACCAAACAATGTTATAACCCACGTTTGGTGTCCCCACCAAACGTTTTTCCCAAAAATTGCAACGAATAATTTACAGTAACAATGAATACAAAAGTTTGATAACTAAATAATTAGTTGATTTTTTGGTTAAATCAAAACGCAAATTCATTATACAAACCTACTTAAAATTTAGGAAATTTTAACCAAATAGGTATTTTTGAAATAAAAGCAAGAAGTGGACAGTTTAGCAATAATTTGGTAGTGTAAGCGTTGATTTTTTGGCGCAACTTGATTTTGCAATAAATTCCAGTAGATAAATTGTAGAGGAGAATTGTGTTTGGAGAGTTTGTTACAAATATCTTCAAAAGTATTTTTGTCTGTATATTCAAAAATATTAGATAAACTTGCTTTGGTGATTGTTTTGCCCTGTTCTGATAGCAAATAATCTGTTGCTTCACCAGTTACAATTTTTATTTTATCTATATTTTTTTTGAGTAAATCAAAGTTTTTTTCTTGGTAGCAAGGCGGTAATGCGTGTGTTGGTATGCCTTCTGCGCCAAAGAAGAAAAAGCAAAAATATAAGTTATTTTTGAGCAAATAAGTTTCTGCGCAATGAACCAAACGGCTATAAAAAGTCTGTCCAGCACTTTCTTCAGCATATTTGAATAGTTTGGGGTCTCTTCCTTTACTCAAATTACTTTCATTAAAATATTGAATAAAAAGCTCCTTAAAATCAGAATTATCTAAATATTCTTTGAAATAAGAAGTCTGTTGCTTAATATTTTCAAAGGTAATCAATGTTTGTAGTTTGTGTTGTATTTCTGCAGGCAAAGTGCCAATAAAGGCAGTGAGATAGGTTTCTAATTTCCCTGAATGTAGAATGCCCTTTGGGTGATTTTCAAAAAAGACTTTCCAAAAAGCAAGTTGTTCTGGCTTAACAACTTTTTCTATTTTTTCTAAGTTTTTAGCAACACCTTCTGTTCCATCTAAGCCCAAAAGACCTCTAAAAGTGGCATAATCATAATTTTTGATAAGATTAATTTGTAATTTTAGTAGTTCATTTTGAACTGGATTGATGTCTATGGCTACAACTTGTTTTAGGGGATTTAGCAGAGAAGATAGCACATTTTTACCGCTAGAAGTTATCACGAGTACTTGGTCTTTTGGCTGAAAATCAAGGTTTTGCGTTAATATTTGGTTGTCTTCCCATACAAAAGAGTAGCGAACAATATCTAAATTAAGTTGCTGAAATTCTGAATACATTTATTTGAGTTGTTGATATAAAATTTTTGAGTGATGTCGGTGGTCTGTTGGCAAAGTAGCTTTAAAAAATATCTCACCTATTATGTTTTTGTCAAAATATTGATAAAGAACTTCTTGGATTTCGTTTTTTGTACAATTTGTAATATTATTTGTAGTATCATTTGTAACAACATAAATATCAAAACAAGCAGCCGCTTTGGTTTCTTTTGCAATAGCGGCTACTTGTTGTATATTTTCTGTGCAAAGCAATAAATGTTCTATTAAGTAATGTTGAACACCTGAAATAATTTTTTCATTGCCTTTTCTACCTGTAAGAAAAAGTGTTCCATTTTCGTCTTGATAACCAAAATCACCTGTTCTAAACCATTCTTGGTCATTTTTTGTGGCTACGTGCTTACCTTTTACGCATATTTCACCCATTATTTTCGGCTCAATTTTTATCTCTAATCCCTCGCTTACTTTCCCAACACAAAAACCTTTAATTGTTTTTTCCTGCTGATATGACGAGTCATATGATGAATCATTTACATTTCTAACAGCAATTGGTTCTGCCTCTGACGAGCCATAAATCACATAAATAGTAGCTTTTTCAAAGAGGGTTTTTAGTTCAAAAACTAATTTTTCGCTTACAGGCGAGCCTCCTATGCCTATGGCTTTTACGCTTGGTAATTTTATGGGCGTTTGCATCAAATATTGTACCATTCTTTTGAAATAAAAAACATTTCCAGTAATTGAGCTAATTTTTTCCTTTTGTATTTGCTCACAAATTATTTTCATATTGACGTTTGAGAGGACAAATTTTTCAATAGTAGGCATTACACTTGGTATGCCTACTATCAAATTATGCAAGAGGATATTTGGAAATAATGGAAAGTCTATTTGGTTTTGGAAGGGTGGAAAAATAGCTTTAATGGCTAAATGTTGCGCTAGTAGCACCTGATGGCTACGAAAAATAGCTTTGTGCTTGCCTGTTGAGCCTGAACTGTAAGAAATAAGGGCGGTTTGTGTCTTTAAAACTTCTTGGATTGTTATGGAAGGGTTATCTTGGGTATCTTTTGTATCTATGATACTTATAATATCTATTATTTTAATTTTAAAAATTTTACCAATAATTTTACTAAGAATTTTCTTAAAAAAATTAGATTTTTGCCATACAATTCCTTTTATTTTTTGTTCTTTTAGGATTTTTATAAAATTTATGAAAGAAACATTGGCGGGCAGAATGACGGGGGTCAGTCCTTGTGCCATTAGGGCTAAAATTATAAAAAAGGTATCTGGTGAGGCTGAAACAGCCACAATAACTGTACTGTTTTTTTGCAAGTCTTGAAACAGCGTTTGATAAGTATGTGTTTTTTTGAGTATTATCTCACCTTTAAATTCTTTTTCATTCCAAGAAAGCAGTTTTTGTTCATAATTTTGCAGTAAAGATTTTTCTATATGATGATAAAAATTATGATTATTTTCCACAGTAATTTAGTTATAATGGCTAAT
>JANYGM010000122.1 GCA_025362415.1 bacterium | reverse complement strand
GAAAATAAAATACGTATTATTGTGGCTACCAACGCCTTTGGAATGGGTATTGACAAGCCAGATGTGCGTTTGGTGGTGCATACAGAACTTCCAAGTACGCTAGAAGCCTATTATCAGGAAGCAGGAAGAGGTGGAAGAGATGAAAAAAAAGCCTTTGCAGTGGCTTTGTACGACAAAAATGATGTTCAAAACCTAGAAATAAATATCCTCAAATCTTATCCAAATGAAGTTACTTTAAAGAAAGTTTATCAGAGTTTGGCTAATTATTTGCGTATTGCGGTAGGCAGTAATCTGATGCTTAGTTATGATTTTGATTTGTTAGAATTTTGTAAAAATTTTGATTTAGACCATAATGAGGCTTATTTTTCCCTGAAAATATTAGAACAAGAAGGTTTTTTGTTGCTTAGTGAAGCCTTTTATACTCCCTCAAAAATAGTGTTTAATGTGAGCGGAAAGGAGCTAGAAAGTTTCCAAAAAACTAATTCCAAACATACTGCTATTTTGCAGCAACTTTTGCGTATGTATGGCGGAGATATGTATGATAATTTTATTAAAATTTCGGAAGCGCAAATTGCAAAAAACATCAACCAAACCCTAGAAAACACTATTTTACATCTGGAACATCTCAATAAAATGACACTTCTAACTTATGAAAAACAAAAAAATAAACCTCAAATAACCCTTATCACAGAACGCTACGAAAGTAGTATTTTGCCTATTGATTACAAAAAAATTGAAAATAAACGAGATAGAGATTTGCGTAAAGCTAAGTCTGTGGCACATTATGTTCAACACGAAAACCGTTGTCGTACACAGCTACTTTTAGAATATTTTGGCGAAATTTCTTACGAACCTTGTGGTGTTTGTGATATTTGCCTCAAAAAGAAAAAAGAAAAACGCCTAAGTGAAACACACTATGACAAATACAGAGAACGTATTTTGAAAGCCTTAGAATACAAATCTTTGATAATGAATGATTTGATTGCAGAAGTAAATCCCCAAACTCGTGATGCTTTTATAGAAGCCTTGCAGAAAATAATTGAAATTGGAGAAATTGAATACCTAGAAAATGGAAAGTTGAAAAAGGTGTAAATTTTAAATTTTGTCCTATACTTATAAAAAATATATGTACTTTTGCGCAAAATTCTAAAACTCCCTACTTCCTTTAAATGAAACAATATCACGACTTATTACAACATATTTTAGACAACGGAACACAAAAAACTGACCGTACAGGCACAGGCACAATAAGCGTTTTTGGTTATCAAATGCGCTTTAATCTCAAAGAAGGCTTCCCGCTTGTTACAACCAAAAAAATACATCTCAAATCAATTATACACGAACTTTTATGGTTTTTGAAAGGTGATACTAATATTTCGTATCTCAAAGAAAACAGCGTAAATATTTGGAATGAATGGGCAGACGACAAAGGTAATTTGGGTGATGTTTATGGCAAACAATGGCGCAGTTGGGAAACACCAAACGGTACGACAATAGACCAGATTTCGGAGCTTGTCAAACAGCTAAAAACTAACCCTGATAGCCGTAGAATGATTGTAAGTGCTTGGAATGTAGCTGATTTGGGCAAAATGGCACTTAGTCCTTGCCATTGTTTATTTCAGTTTTATGTGGAAAACAACAAACTTTCTTGTCAGTTGTACCAGCGTTCTGCAGACACTTTTTTAGGTGTACCGTTTAATATTGCCTCGTATGCCTTGCTTACAATGATGCTTGCGCAGGTATGTGATATGGAACTTGGAGAGTTTATTTGGACAGGCGGAGATACACATCTTTATCTAAATCATTTGGAGCAGGCAAAGCTGCAACTTACAAGAGATTTGCGCCCTTTACCAACTATGCAAATCAATAAAAATGTAAAAGATATTTTTTCCTTTGTGTATGAAGATTTTTCTTTGGAGAATTATAACCCTCACCCACATATTAAAGCAGAAGTAAGCGTGTAAGGAAGTACGAAGTTAGAGGTACAAAGTACGAGTTAAAAAAATTGATTCTACTAAGACTTATACGGAAGCGTTTTAGATTTAGTGTAAATTTATGCCAATAAGTAGCCGTTGTTTGTGTCTTCACAAACAACCGCCAGCAACTCACAACTTTTGTTGTTTGTGAAGACACAAACAACGGCATTGAGATTTCTCTGTTTTACGTATAAGTCTTAGTAGAAACATTTCTAATTTACAATTCCTAATTCCTAATTCACTTCCTCTTCTTCAAGCTCTCCATTATTGAGCATCTCCTGCAATTCTTCTTTTGGCAAATCATTGAGAATGTTGTTTTTGTCTTGATTTTCTTGTGAACTTTCCTTTGGAGTTTCTTTTAAAATATCCTGTGAAATTTCCTTTATACTGTTTATTTCTTCTAAATGCGTTTCTGTGATATGCGTTTCTGTGATATGTTCCAAAACATAGTTTTCATTATTATCAGTATGATGTTCTTTGAAGTATTCTACAATTTCGTTGTTAGAAATATCTTTAGAAATACCATTAAAAGCAAGCAAATTTTCTGTATTATTTTGTTGGTTATCTTGTTGATTATTATCATAAACCACATAAGCAAAACCTCCCACAAGCACTACGGCAGCCGCAATAGCTATTTTTTTTGCATAAATACTGAATTTAGCATAAAAAGGTTTTGGTGTATAAATTTTGATTTCTTGCTGACTATCTTGCTGATTATTTTGCAATTTTAATCTTTCCTCCAATTTTGCAGAAAAATCTTCAAAATAGCTTTCTGGCGTTCCAAAAGGTATTTTTTTATCAAAATTTTTCAATAAACTGCTTTCAAGATTATTTTCAGGGCTATCCACCAAAGAATCATTTAAAATTCTTTGATGAATTCTTTCTGTTAAACCCTCAAAATACGTATCAGGCACTTTGAAAGGATGTTTTTTGTCTATATTTTCTAAATTAAACTTTTCCACTATTGTTATTTTTTATTAGTTACCACAGATACACAGATGAATACAAAATAAATACAATCATATTCTGTTTTGTTCTTTCTTTGATATAAAAAAAATAAAATGGTTTAATTTATATTTTGTATTAACAAGGAAAATTAAATAACTTACTCTTTTTATTTTTACAATAACTTAATAATCAATATTTTATGTTCTTATTTCGTACTTCTTTCAACAACAGAAATCCCTCAAATATTATCAGAATGATATTATTTGAGGGATTTTTATTTAGGAGGAAAATGTATTTTTGCTTAAAAAGAGTAGCAAATTAAGAAATTACAAAAAAACTTCTTGCACTACACGCCAAATCTTACTAAAAAAACTTTTTCTACGAAGTTTATAAACTATATTGATGTTTGAGAAAAGTAAGAAAACCAGTTTTATTTTAGTCAAAAATTGCTTTCTATTCGTGAATAAAACTGCTAATTTATCACAAAAAACTTGTGTTTTGTGATTGTTGATATTATTACTAATATGATTATTATTGCAAGTCTCTGCAAAAAGATGCAATCTATTTATTCTGTGATTGTCTATTTTTAGTTTTATGTCTTTTTTGTATTGTTTTGTATCTTTTATGGCATCTTTTCTTAGCCCAGAATTATCCGTAACGCTTTGTGCGTGTTGCCTATATGCTACAAGACACTCATCAAAATATTTTAATCCGTTTTGTGTGGTTGCCACGAAGGCTGCCCACCAATCATAATCAACACAAGAAGGGAATGGCAAAAGATGTGGCAACAAATCTTTTCTAAACATACTTGCGTGTCCAGAAACACAGTTTGTAAGTGTAAAATTACGTCCATCAAAGCCTTCTACAAAACTATAAGTATCCCCCATTTTTTCACCCAAAGATGTGCCATTTTCATCAATAAAAGCAGAATCAGAATAAATAAGTGAATAATTAGCAATATTATTGATAAGTTTTTCTATTTTTTCAGATTGCCACAAGTCATCTTGGTCTGAAATAGCAATAAAATCTCCTTTGCACAAACTAATGGCACGCTCAAAATTTTTGATAAAACCAAGATTTTTATCATTTCTAAACAGTTTTATTTGTTTATTTTTCTCTTCGTACTCCTGCAAAATCTGCCAAGTTGTATCCGTAGAATTGTCGTCACAAATAACAATTTCAATGTTTTTGTAAGTTTGTGTAATAAGTGTGTCTAATTGCTGTCGCAAAAATTTCTCTCCATTATAAGTAGCAAGGGCAATAGAAACCATAAATGAGGGATAAAGTTTGAAGTGATACAAGTAAATCCAATTTACTTGTATATTTTTTGATAAGTGTGTACAAAAACAAACAAATATACCAAATAGGAATAAAAAAGCAATAAAAATGCTAAAACTTATTTTAGAGTTTTTTGTTTTTAAAGGGAATTTTTTTGTAGCTTTACCGTTATAAGAAATGTATAACAAAGATTTTAATCAGATTTTTAAAGATAATTTAAAAAAATCAAAAATAAATGGAAACTATCACGCTTAAAGAGAACGCAAAACTTTTAGAAAAACAACTCCAAAAAACAGGCAAATTCACGCTTAATGATGCGTCTGCTATCACTGGTGTATCTGTACATGAGGCACAAAAGGCACTAGAAGACCTTATGAGCAAGTATGTTTGTCACTTGAAAGTTACAGAAAATGGAGATTTATTGTATGATTTTGGTAGAAGTCCGCAAAGGCGTGGCGACAAATCTTTTGGGGAAAGAATAGAAGAAATACAAGATTTTCTTTGGAAAATGTTTACTATTTTTTATAAAGCGTGGATTAGCGTGATGCTAGTCGTGTATTTTGTGGTTTTTGTTGTGATTATGATTGCTATTATTGTGGCAATGAACAAAGATAGTGATTCTGATAGTGACAACGACAGTGGAAGCAATATGTTTGGCAGTATTTTTCATTTGTTCCTGTCTATTTTTCAATGGAATACCGTTTATTATGGGCAAACTTATTATGATACAGACGACAGAGGCTACAATTATAAACATTACAAAGAAAAAGAATCTCCTTTTGACAAAAAAGAAAAGAATTTTATGGCGGCAGTCTATGATTTTGTGTTTGGACCTCCCCGCATTATGTTAGAAGCACTAGAAAATCAAAAAGAAGTAGCTGCTTATGCCCGTAAAAATGCAGGAATAGTGGCTTTGCCAGAGTTTAAGGCACTTGCAGGCTGGAATACTGACGAGGCACAAGCGTTTATGTCTGATTGTGTGGTACGTTTTAATGGCTCTGCTGAAATATCTGAAAATGGCTTGCTTTATGCTGATTTTAGAGATTTGACTCGTAGCGTAAATGCCAATGATGATGGAAAAGTCGTTTGGTATTGGGACGAATACGAGCCAGAATTTGAGCTTACAGGCAATACAACAGGCAAAAATGCGCTTATTATTGGTATGAATATCTTTAATTTAGTCTTTGCAAGTGTATTTTTGTTTGGAGATTTTAGTGAAATTATGCCAGAATTAAATAGTTATTGGTCGTGGGTATTTTTGGGTGTTGTTCCATTTGTATTTTCTTTGTCATTTTTTGCCATTCCTGCTTTGCGTTACTTTACGCTTATCTCAAAAAGAAACCAAAGACACATCAATAACGTCAAAAAACGCCTTTTGAAAGTGATTTACAAAAATGCTGGAAATGGTGCGCTTTCTTCTGATGCACTTGCTAATGAAGTCAATAGAACTGCAAAAGAGGAAAAATTAGATAAAGCCATTATTGATGATGTGATGAGCAAATATATTGTAGAATGGGACGGTGAGGCTGTTCCGACAAGCAATGGAAATGTACTTTATAAGTTTGAAACACTCAAAAACCAACTTTTGGAAGTGCAAGAACTCCGTACAAAAACACCTAAAAACAAAGATTTAGGCAATATTTATTATGATAGCAAAGAAGAAATTTAATTTTATAGATTTTATAAAAAACCCTTCACAAATAGCCACTGACTATTTGTGAAGGGTTTTTTACAAATTTACTGTTTTTACATTTTTAATGTGAGATTTATTAGAGTTTTTATTACTTGATAATCAAATGTTTAGCACAAATAAATATCAAAACCACCCCTAACCCCTCCTTGAAAAGGAGGGGAATCTTGCTCCCCTCCTTCCTAAGGAGGGGCTGGGGGTGGTTTTTAGTGCCAATTTATTGTTAAATACTTGATAATCAACATATAAAAATTCTATTATTAGAACAATTTGCTACTGTACACAGTTTTAAAAAAATTATGGTCTGTACCGTAATGCAATGAAGGTCTGACCATAATTCTTTTTAAAACGAACTTACTCTTTTTTATTTCACTTTTGTTGGTTACCTTTGCGCCTGATATTTCAATACTGAAATACTACAATATTACAAAGTTAATCAATGATTTATCAGAATAAATTTGGGCTAAAAGTAACCATTGTTGCCATTGCAGTACTTATAGGCGTGGTTTCTGTCTATTACACAAACACATTGGTAGATAAACTTGTGGCACGAGAGAAAGCACAAATAGAACTTTATGCGCAAGCCCTCAAATATACCATAGACCCAGAAAACGACCAACCTATTACGTTTATTTTTCAAGAAATAATTTCTGCAAATACTTCTATTCCAGTCATTATGACTGATTTTTATGGCAATATCATAGGTTCTCGCAATATTGATTTCCCATTAGAAATTGATAAAAAAGAAGAAAAACAACGCCTTTTAGCAGAGCAACTTGTTTTGATGAAAAAAGAACATCCTCCTATCATTATTGAACTTGGTAAGCAAACAAAATCTGAAAACAGAAATCTTATTTATCACCGTAACTCTTTCTTAATCAATCAGTTAAAATATTATCCTTATGCGCAACTCACCATTATTACTATTTTTGGGAGTTTGGCATATTTGGCGTTTAGCTACTCTCGCAGGGCGGAGCAAAACCGTGTTTGGGTTGGTTTGGCTAAGGAAACGGCACACCAATTAGGTACGCCTATTTCCTCGCTTATGGCGTGGGTAGAGTATTTTAAGGTTGATGAAAATTTTTCTCATTTAGAGGTTTTACCAGAAATTGAAAAAGATATAGTACGTTTGGAGATGATTACGGCACGTTTTTCTAATATTGGCTCACGACCTACGCTTACAAATGAAAATATTTTGACTGTTGTCAAAGACACTATTAACTACCTAAAACCACGTATTTCGCCAAAAGTAGAGATTATGGTCATCAATTATTTGATGCCTGAAACCATTGTCAAAATGAACCGTAATTTGATAGAATGGGTTGTTGAAAATCTTTGCAAAAATGCTGTTGACGCTATGAATTCCGCAGGAAATATAGAAATAAAACTAAATAATATGCCTGATGATAATCTAATTTTTATTGATGTAACAGATACAGGAAAAGGTATGCCAAAATCACAAATGAAAATGGTTTTTACGGCTGGATTTACGAGTAAAAAACGTGGTTGGGGGCTTGGACTTACACTTGCCAAACGCATTGTAGAAGATTATCATAAAGGGAAAATATTTGTCAAATCATCAGAAATCAATAAAGGAACGTGTTTTAGAATAATTTTACCAAAAGAATTGAAAAAATAATGCTGAATTATGAATTGTGAATTATAAATGAATACAAAATGTTTGTAATCATTTACTTAAAAATAAATAATTTGGGCAGCAATACTTTGTAGTTCTTTTCTGTGAGAAACAAGCAAAATAGTTGGTTTTTGTGGCAAATCACGTAATTTTTTGATAATTTCTGTAATTATTTTTTCATCAAGATGATTAGTTGGCTCATCAAGTATCAAAAAACGAGGATTTCCCAAAATAGCACGAGCCAATGCAATACGCTGAATTTGTCCGCCTGACAGATTTTTTTCTGGGAAAATAAGTGTTTGATAGCCTTCTGATAGGTTTTCTGCCCATTCGTGCAAACCTACCCACTCGCAAGCCTGCCTTACTTGCGCTTGTGTGTATGGCGTATCTGTATGATAATCACGTCCACAAGTAATATTTTCAAAAAGTGAGCCTTCTATTAAATTAGAATTTTGCATTAAAATGCCTATTTGAGAAAGCGGAGGTAGTTTATTAGGTTGATTATCAAATAAAATTTCTCCTTCTGTTGGTTCTAAAATCCCTAAAATCAATTTAATAAGCGTACTTTTACCACTACCATTTTTGCCAAAAAGTAATGTAATTGTGTTTTTTTGTAGATGAATAGTTTTTTGATGTAATATTTGCCTATTATTTGTATTTTTTTGAATATTATTTTTACTATCATATTGATTATCATAGCAAAAAGAAACATTATTTATCTTTATATCTCCTTGAAAATCAGTTATTTGCGTTTTATTATTGGGTTTTGGTTTGTTTTCTAGGAAGTCATAAATATTTTTAAGTGAAATATTACCTTCTATTACCTGTGGGATATTCGTAAAAATCCTGTAAATATAGGTTTTAAGTAGTGCTAATGCCACATAAAAAGAAAAAAGTTCTCCAAAAGAAATTTTGTTATTGATAACATAAACTCCGCCAACTAAAATAATAAAAACTCCCCCAATAGCCAAAAGATTATCTTGAATGACTGTAAAAGCAGTTTGCCACCACAAATTTAGCTTTGTGGCTTCTGCTAAATCATCTTGTATTTTTTGTTGCTTTTGAACAGTTTGTGGTATGGTAGCATTTATGTAAGTATTTTGTTTATTTATAATAATATTTATCCAATTTTTACTATAAAATTGGAATATTTCATAAAAATTTTTGTATTTTTTTTGAATAAAATTCCCCATAAACTTGCTTGCAAGGGCTATAAAAGGCACTAATGCAATAGTCATCACAAAAAACAGGGCATTTATGTACAAAAGCCCCACACAAATTACGGTACTGATAATGGCAGATGGCAAAAGCTGTGCGACAAGGGCATTTCCCATTGTATTTATACGTTCTGTGTCTTGAATAAATAAATGGTGAAGATTTGTTGGATTAGGTGTTGTTTTTTTTAATTCTATTTCAGAAAGAGTAAAAAAATGTATCAAAACACTATTTCTGATACTCTGAATAGCTTTTTTTGTAATAGAAAGTACCCATAACCGTATCAATAAAGCTAAAATTCCATTGGTAATATACAAAGTTATAATCATAAGTCCAACTAAAAAAAGTTGGCTTTTATTTTTTTGAGGAATAATTGTATCAAAAATTTCTTGTACAAGAATAGTAATATAAACCAACAAAATAGCCTGAATAAATGCAATTAGGATACAAAAAAAGACGGTTTTGAGTGAATTAAAATAGTTCTTTTGGTAAAAAAGCCAATGTTTGGGCATCATAATATTAAAAAATTTGACTTTTTTTGATGTAAGATTTTTTGTTTTCAAACATTATTTCAACCCAATTATCTTGTTCTGAAAGCAACTGATAGCTATTCCCTTTATTTCGTATAGCCAGCACACGTCCACCCGCAGAAGGCATAGACATCACTAAAGTATTATCTTGTGCCAAAATTACTTGTTTTTGAGAAGGATAAAAGTTAATTATTAGTACAAATAGCAATAAAAAAAACAGAAACATAATAGGAAAACGGCTAGGAAGATGTGTATTTTGCCTCCAATTTGACCAAATAGTCCATCTAAATAGTAGAATTACAGCAAAAATAGTAATAATCAGTAAATACGTGTAAAATTTGGTATAAAAAACATTGAGAAAGCTATATTTTGATTTTTGATGTCCTTCTAGCGAATATTTTTGTGCTAGGTTCTCCATTTTGTCTAAAAGCTCTAAACTTGGGCTATATTTTTGATAATTTTGCAAATAATATAGTGCTTTTGCAAAATCATTTGTCTTTTCTGAAAGAAAAGCCATCTTCAAAAGCAAAGTAGGAGATTCTTTTTGTGTTTGTTTGACATAGGTTTCATAAATAATAAGGGCATTTTTGTAGTTTTTTGTCGCTAGTAAGCTATCTGCCAACAAAATATTTGCGTTAGTCTGAAAGTTTTTTTCTAATTTAATATCTTGACTATAAGCTATTTGAGTAAAAAAAGTGAAAAAAAGTGAAAAAAAAGTGAAAAATAATTGCATAAAGATTTGGAAGTTAGAAAAAAGAGTTGTACTTTTGCATCACTGAAAACGGAAATAGCGTTTGTAGCTAAACAAAGCACAAAGATAGCATTTTAAGTGAGTAAAACAAAGTAGTAAAAAATGATTTCGTAGCTCAGCTGGTAGAGCATATCACTTTTAATGATAGGGTCTTGGGTTCGAATCCCAACGAGATCACTATGCCCAAAAAAACCACTTCAAAACACGTTTTGAAGTGGTTTTTTCTTTATAGGTAGTGTAAACAAAATTTGTTATTTCGTTTAGAGAGTGCTAATAAGGTTTTTGGTAGTGTGTAAAGTGCTTTTACTTTTTGCTACTTTTTAACAAAACTATTATAGTTCTTTTTGTGCTTGTAATGTTTTTGTAAACAATTCTTAAAATTTATATACATTTTTTGAATTTTACAAAAAAAGTTTTCCAAATATTTGATATTTAGAAAACTTTTCTATTGATTATGAGATATTTAGGCTATTTTTTAACTATATTTTGCCGTAATTCGTAATTTTTAATTCGTAATTGAAAACTAATTCGTAATTGAAGCTACGTGTTTGCTACGCACAAACATAATAAGTTCTGTTTGTATGTGCCAATCTTTAGCTAATTTGAGCATTGCTGTTGCTTCTATTTCACTTACACTGCCTTTTGAGGAGTTAGTATCCCAGACTGTTTTTAGGTAAGAAAGTTTAGTTTCTTTATCAAAAGGTGCAACAATTTCAGCCAAATACGTTCTAGCACGCTCAAAAGCGGTATAATAATCTTTTTGCACGAACTCATTAGCCCAAATAAGTTCTTCTGGTGCGTCTATTGATGTTGCGTAATCTTCTAATATCTGTTTTTCGTCATTATCAAGTCCGTGATAATGAAAAATAACTGATTTTAATAGTAACATTGCTTTTTTCTGCTCCGTTGTCATAGTTTTGTTAGTTTCCACAAATTTAAGAAAAATTTGTAATATTTTTATAAAAATACAATTTTTTTACTAATTAAAATTGTATTGTTTTGTATTTCTGTATTAATTTATAATTCCTAATTCACAATTATTTCAATTTATATAAAATTGGTTTGCTAGGAACGGCATCAATATCCATTCTAATCATTTGTAAATCAAGTAAATATAAACCATCTTTTATTTCATTATCTACAAAAATCATTTCTGTAATTCCTGCATTCCTACGAATATCTTGTTGATTATCAGACATTTGCCAAAATGCTTTATGTGCTTTTAGTTCTCCACCATCAACTTCTTTATCCACAGAAGGCAAATCTAGTAATAAATGTGTTATATTATTGTTTGCTAGATACTTACAAATACGAGCATCAAGATAAGGCGGATTGGTATTAGAATATTTTTTTGTCTTTTTATCTATACCATTTGGCAAAGTTCGTATAATAATTGCCTCTATTTCAGTTATTTCTTTGCCTTCTAGTGCTATCATAAAATCTTCATAACAAACAATCAAATCACTATTTTCTTGGACTTTTGGTGTAAGCGTAATAAGTTGTGCTACAAACAAATTTTCGTTAAAACATTTGCTTACTGTTGCGTTTTCGTCAGCAGAAATATGCCCATAACATTCTGTATGTGTACCGTTTCCGTGTGGTGTGAGGGTTATTTTTTGATAATTACAACTTCCTCCTTGTGCGACACTTCCCACAAAATTGTCAGCTTTTATGGTTTCAAAAACGGGGTTTTCAGCATAATAACAGTTAGGATTTTCGTCGCCAGCCACCAACTCAATAGCCAAATTAAGCGGTTTTTTGGGGTCAAAAAAATACGTTTTATTATTGAAAATGACAGAAAAGAGTTTCATAAAAATACACAATAGGCACACCTATTGCAGCAAATGGATTATTTTAAATAGTTTTTAGACAAAAAACAAATCAGATGCAATTTTATCTGCAAAAAATTTCCCTTTGTTTGTAAGTGTTAATGTATTCTGATGCTTATAAAGTAACCCAGTTTTGATGTAATTAGTAATAGTTTGGTAGTTAATCTCTTGAAAATCAACAAGATTATTTTTTGTAGTAATATTATTTATTTTCTCTATATCACAGCCCCAAATAGTACGCAAAGTCGTCAAGATATATTCATTTATCTTGTCTTTTGCAGATAAAACCTCTATTTCAGCACAATGTATGGTATTTTTTGTACTTTCTGTAATTCCTTTTATATATTTTTGGTTGTTACTCACATTAAACTGCCTAGAATCACCATTAAACGAGTGCGCAGACGCTCCAACCCCTAAATACGGCTCACCACGCCAATAATTGGTATTGTGAACTGCATAATGCCCATTTTGACAAAAATTAGAAATCTCATATTGCTCGTAGGCGTGTGTATGAAGGGTATTTATGAGAATATCAAATTGGTCTGCGGCAAAATCTTCATCAATTTCTTTCATCAAATTACGTTCCAAACGCTTTCCAAACACTGTTTTAGGTTCAATGGTTAGGCAATATGCAGAAATATGCGTAACTTGCATTGAAACAGCTTGTTTTAAGTCATTTTCTAAGATTTTATGGCTATGGTTTTCAGTAGGAAAAGCGTACATTAAATCTATACTAAGTCTTTGAAAACCAATATCTTGTGCTTGTTTGATGCTTGTTTGTGCCTCTTGGGCGTTGTGCGCCCTGTTGCTTGCTTGTAAATGTGCATTATGAAAACTTTGCACACCAATACTAAGGCGGTTAATAGGTGTTTTGCGCAACATTTGGAGGGTTTCTAGGCTCAAATCATCAGGATTTGCTTCTAAGGTTATTTCTGCATCTTTTGCCACATCAAAATTAGCATAAATAGCCTCAAATATCATTAAAAGCTCATTTTCTGACAAAAGTGAGGGCGTGCCGCCGCCAAAATAAATACTTTGGAGTGTTTTTTGCGGAGTATTCTGTTGGAAATAATCTTTTTGCAAATAAATTTCTTGACAAATAGCCTTTATAAGCTCCATTTTGGCACTTAAATTAGTAGAAAAATGAAAATCACAATAAAAACACGCTTGTTTGCAGAAAGGAATATGAATATAAAGTCCAGCCATTATGAAGTTTGAAAAGCCCCTAACCCCAAAGGGGAACAAAGGCATTGATGTGATTTTTTTATGAATGTAAGAAAAAATATTTTAACTGTATTTTTTACGTTATTTTTTATTGTGTATTTTGCACTGTCCCCCCTTTGGGGGCTAGGGGGCTTTTTTTTATCCATACAAGATGAAAATAATCAAAACCAAATCTTTAAAAAGTACAATTTTAAGAAGTATTTTAATAATGCAACTGATACCATTTCTGCTAAAAAAGAAACAGTTTTACTAATAGAAAGTTTGCAAGAAGATGGTTTTTTAGAATGTTTTTTGAAAGAAACTTTGTTTATAAAATCTATTAAAAACAATAATATAAGTGCTTCTGATACATTAAAAGTTACTATTTTTGTTGGAAAACAATTTATTTGGGGCAAACTTTCTAGCGGAAATCTACCAAAAGATGTTCAGATAGCTATTGATTTTAGAGAGAAATTTTTTCAAAATACGCCTTTCTCTTTGCAAAAAACAAAAAAACTTCAAAATAAAATTCTCTCTGCAAGTGAAAATTTAGGCTATCCTTTTGCCAAAATAAAATTTGATAGTTTGCAAATTATTGATAATCAAAAAGATAGCTATAATAAAGTTTTTGCTAAACTCAATTACGAAAGTGGAAAAGCCATTGCTTTTGATACCATTGCTTTGCGAGGAAACCTCAAAATTAGTAAGAAATTCTTATACAAATACCTCCAAATAAAGCGTGGAAATCTTTATAATCAACAGAAAATCAACAAAATAGACAATCTTTTAAAGCGGTTGCCTTTCATTACCCTTACAAAAGCTACAGAAGTTAATTTTGATGCCAATAATGCAAGTCCACAAATTTATGCTAATCAGCAAAAAAGCAACCAAATTGATGGAATTATAGGTTTTTTGCCTAATGAAGTTGAGCCAAACAAACTACTTCTTACAGGACAATTAAGCCTAAAACTACGTAATTTGTTTGGTACTGGGCAACATTTTGAGGCAGAATTTCAACAACTAAAACCTTCTAATACACTTTTAAATATAGAATACCGCTATCCTGTTTTGTTTGGGTCTGCCTTTGATGTGCAAGGTAATTTTAATTTTTTGAGAGAAGATACAACTTTTATCAATATCAATAGGCAAATCTTGGTTTCGTACAATTTTAATAATCTTGGAAAACTTAATTTTTCTGTGGGTCTTCGTACCTCACAACTAGGATTTGGACAACAAAACAAAGATGATATTTCTTTGGCTGGAACAAGTTTTTTAAATTATGGTTTGGGTTACGAATGGAATAATCTAGATGACTTTTATTTCCCTAAAAATGGCTACAAAGTAAATTTAACAGCTTTTGTAGGTACAAAAAACATTACTTTTAATCCGCAACTCGCCCCTAACCGCTATAAAAATATTCCTCAAAATAGCACACAAATAGATATTCGTCTGCAAGGAGAAAAATATGTAAGTTTTTCACCAAAAAAGGTGTTTTTAGTGCAAATTTCAGCCCAAAAACTCTTTAATGATTACCTTCTTGCTAATGAATTGTACCGTTTGGGCGGTTTACAGAATTTGCGTGGATATAATCAAAATTTCTTTTTTGTGTCTGCTTATGTGCTTTCTAAGCTAGAATACCGCTATTTTTGGGAAGAAAATTCATTTTTCTTTTTATTTTATGACCAAGCCTTTACAGAGCAACGTATTTTGGGCAAAAACACACCAGATAAGCCATTGGGAGTGGGTTTTGGCATCAGCCTAAACACTCGTGCAGGCATACTTACGCTAGCTTATGCGGTAGGGCAATCTAATACTGAAAGCATCAATATAGCACGCTCTAAGCTACATTTTGGGCTGATAAGCAGGTTTTAAATGGCTTGGTTTATGGTTTGTTTTGCCAATAATTTGGAAATTGAAGGCTTTTTTGCTAATATTGTGTGCGTTTTCATTCATTATTAACAGTATAAAAGGGCTAAAAATTATGTTAGGAAATTTAGACAATGAAGTGATTTTCAAGAAGGCTTTTACTAATAAAATAGTCTTTAAGGCTTTTGTCCGTGATATTTTGGGAATTGAAATTGAAGTAGATAAAATTGAAACTGAAAAGAGATTTAACCCAAAAATTGGTTATGTTGATTTTGAATTGGATATTTTTGCTGAAAGTACAGATAAAAGAATAGCTATTGAGATACAAAGAGTGGAATATGACCACCATTTTGATAGATTTTTGCACTATTTTTTAATGATTATTGCAGAGCAACAAAAAAGCGCAAAAGAATATCATATTGACCAAACTGTTTATGTAATTGTGGTACTGACTGCTCCCTACACCATTTCTGATAAAAATGGGCAGCCAATTTTAGATGAAGTTTTACTACTTAAAATCAACCCGCAAAACCTAAAAGGAGAAGTAAGAGATTTGTATGGACACCAATTTGTTTGCCTAAACCCTAATCACGTAGAAAATGGCACACCACAACAAATAAGAGATTGGTTAGATTTGATTTATCAGTCAATACACAGTCCACAAAGGCATATTCTCAATACTAAGAATGAAGGCATTAAGAAAGCAATAGAACTTATTAGTTTTGAAAACCTTACTCCAGAAGAACGTACAAAAGCTAAAAACACAGAAGCTGCAAAAATAACACTTGCAAAAATTAGTAATGTTACCAAAATTGAAATTGCTAAAAAAATGCTTTTAGATAATGAAAATATTGAAAAAATAGCTAAATACACAGATTTAACACTTATAGAAATTGAGAAAATTAGCAAGGATTTAGGAATGTCTAAGTAGTTTTTTTAAGAGCATTAACAAAAATAACTCAAAAACAACAATGAATTTATCTTTAAAAGACAGAAATGCCCTCGTATGTGGTAGTACGCAAGGGATAGGCAAGGCAGTAGCGCAAGAACTTGCACTTTTGGGCGCAAATGTAACCCTTATTGCTCGTAATGAAACACGACTTATGGAGGCAAAAAGCCAGTTAGATACCTCACAAGCGCAAGAACATAGTTATATTGTAGCTGATTTTTCTTCTCCTGAAATGCTCAAAAACGCTATAGAAAATTATCTTAATCATAATAAAAAACATATTCATATTCTTGTCAATAATACAGGCGGACCTCCTGCAGGAAAAGCTATTGATGCAAATACAGATGATTTTTTAAGTGCTTTTAATTTACATCTTATTAGTAATCAAATACTTGTGCAAGCAGTTATCAATGGAATGAAAAATGCTTGTTATGGGCGTATTATCAATATTATTTCTACATCTGTCAAACAACCGCTTAAAAATTTGGGCGTTTCTAACACCATTCGTGGGGCGGTGGCAAGTTGGGCAAAAACACTTTCTGTAGAACTTGCACCTTTTGGAATTACTGTTAATAATGTGCTTCCTGGTGCAACCCAAACAGGGCGTTTAGAGGCTATTTTGGAAAATAAAGCTACAAAAACAAATATTTCTTTGGAAGATGCCACCGCAGAAATGCTTGCAGAAATACCTGCAGGGCGTTTTGCACAAGCAAGCGAAATAGCCAATGCAGTAGCATTTTTAGCGTCTGAAAGTGCAGGTTATATCAATGGTGTCAATTTGCCCGTTGATGGTGGGCGTTTGGGGTGTTTGTAAAGAATAGATAGTTAAAAATCTTTAGAATAACATAAACTAATGGCAAAACTTTACTTAATTCAATAAAATTTCTTCTATTTTCTTCACTGCAATATGATAGGAGGCTTTTAGTGCGCCTACGCTTGTGCCTAAAATCTCTGACATTTGTTCGTATTTCATTTCTTCAAAGTATTTCATATTGAACACAAGGCGTTGTTTGTCAGGCAAAGTAAGGATAGCTTTTTGGAGTTTTAGGGCTATTTCGTCCCCTGTGATAAGGTTTCCATCTTCTAATTTGGTGGTTAGCTCATTGGCTACGTCATCTGTAGAAAGGAAAAAGCGTTTTCTTTTTTTATTGAGAAAGGCAAGACATTCGTTGGTAGCGACACGATAGAGCCACGTAAAAATTTGACTTTCACCTCTAAAATTGGCTAAAGAGTTCCACGCTTTGATAAAAGTTTCTTGTGTGAGGTCGTCTGCATCTTCGTGGTCAATGACCATTTTGCGAGTAAGTCCGTATATTTTTTGTTGGTATTTCTTGACCAAATGATTAAAAGCGAGGGTTTTGGTGTCCTCACTTCTAAATTTTTCTAAGATTTCTTTGTCGTCCATTTTTATCAATTACGAATTACGAATTATCAATTACGAATTTTTTAAATAATTTTAAGCATTTATTTTTAGCTTATATTTTTCTCGTAATTCGTAATTGATAATTCGTAATTGATTAAGATTTTCTTTGCAAAACTCGTTTAACAGCTTTAACAATATCAGGCACGTCAAGCCCATATTTTGCCATTAACTCATCTGGTGTACCACTTTCTCCAAAAGAATCATTCACGGCTACCATTTCCATAGGAAGTGGCATTTTGAGCGCAAGAAGTTGTGCAATACTATCTCCCAAACCGCCATTTCGTTGATGTTCTTCTGCAGAAACCACACATTTTGTTTTGGCTACTGATGCTAAGATAGCTTCTGTATCCAAAGGTTTAATGGTGTGGATATTTATTATTTCTACGCTGATACCTTCTGCTTCCAAAATTTCTGCTGCAAGTATAGATTTCCAAACCAGATGCCCAGTTGCAAAAATGCTAACATCTTTGCCTTCCTGCAATAAAAGTGCTTTTCCTATTTCAAATTTCTGATTTTCAGGAATAAAAATAGGCACTTTTGGTCGCCCAAAACGCAAATAAACAGGGTGCTGATAGTCTGCAATAGCAATAGTAGCCGCTTTTGTTTGGTTATAATCACAAGGATTGATAACAGTCATATTAGGCAACATTTTCATCAGCCCAATATCTTCTAAAATTTGGTGTGTTGCACCATCTTCTCCTAGCGTAAGTCCTGCGTGTGAGGCGCAAATCTTGACATTTTTGTCAGAATACGCAATGGATTGGCGGATTTGGTCATAGACACGCCCAGTAGAAAAGTTGGCAAATGTGCCTGTATAAGGTATTTTGCCATTGATAGAAAGCCCAGCAGCAAGCCCCATCATATTTGCCTCTGCAATTCCGACTTGGAAAAATCTTTCAGGAAAAGCATTTTTGAAGTCGTCCATTTTCAAAGAACCAATCAAATCTGCACACAAAGCCACTACTTGCGGATTTTGTTTTCCTACCTCAAAAAGACCAGCCCCAAAACCAGAACGGGTGTCGTTGTTGCCAAATATTTCAAATTTTTTCATATAATAAAATGCAATTATTTTTTACAAAAACCTAGTCGTAGTGTCCCACTCACTGCTGTCAAGTTAAGGACAATTAGTTGATTAAATCACATTTAAAAGGCTTTTTTCTGATGCATAAAGTATTTTCTGCGACTTTTCCTTTTTTCTTTATTTCTTGGTGGATTTCTGCTTGGAACAA
>JANYGM010000112.1 GCA_025362415.1 bacterium | reverse complement strand
GTAGTGAAATAGTGAGTAGTGAAATACAAAGTACAATGTATTTCACTACTCACTATTTCACTACACACTATTTCACTACTCACTAAATTTTGACTGCTCGTGTCATTTCTTGTCTGCCTTTGGGTGCGGGTAAACGCTCTACTTCAAAGCCAATAGCCCTCAAATCACGTTTAAACTGACCTTTTGCACAATAAGTAACCATTATGCCTTGCGTATTCATCTGTTGGTGAAGATGCGCAAGTGCGTCTATAGTCCAAAGTTCTGGCTGTACTCGTGGTGCAAAAGCATCAAAATAAACCAAATCAAAGAGATTTTTAGTAGCAAATTTAGCTAGTTGGGTTTGCTCTTTTTGGAAAAAAAAGTTTTCGGAAAGTTCTATTTCCGCCTCGTTTTCGCACTCGTGCATCATACGAAAGTGCGTTTCTAGCCTGTGGGCATTGATTTTTTCAATGTAACCAAGTTCTTTGACAAGCCCATAATCAAGTGGAGCAGGCTCTAAGCCAACATAATGCACACTAAAAGTGGTATTTGTCTTATTTATTTCATTTTCTACTTGATTTTGAACATATTGAAGACTCATCAAAGCATTCAGACCAGTGCCAAAACCTATCTCTAATAACCTGATTTGCGGTTTTTTCGCCAAAGTATGCGCAAGTCCTGCGCCTACATATACGTGCAATGCCTCCGCAACTGCGCCATCTCTTGAGTGATAAGTATCATTCAAAAGTGGGTTTCTAAGTGTATTTGAACCATCTTTTGTGGGATAAATACTGATTTTACTGGGCAAATTGCTAGGCAAAACAGCATTTTCCAATACGTTTTCTGGCAATTCTAAGTAGTTTTCTTGTCTATTTTCCATAAGTTACGTAAGTTGAAGTGTAAATTTTTAGAGAAATTATTTTATATTTTTAAGTTGATTTTGTTATATTTGAGCAAATTTAGAAACGCTATAAAACAAAAAAATGAAACCAAATACATTTTCAAAAGAGTTAAGCAAAAATAGTACCTTTTTTATTATTGCTTTTGCCACTTGTTTGCTTTTTGGTGTAAGTTTTTGGGCAAATAGTGCAAAAAATACCAAGCAAAACGTCTGGGAAATCTTACCTCAAAACACAGTTTTTATATGGCAAACTACAAATTTTTATGATAGTTTTGAAGAATTATCAAAAAAAACTATTTTTAAGGACTTTTTGAAAATAAATACACTCAAAAATCTTCACCAAAATTGCACAGAATTACTCCAAATTAAAGACGCAAAAACTTTTCTACAAAATAAAAATATTACTATTTCTTTTCTCATTGCACCAAACCAAGAAAGTGGATTTTTGTTATATATTCCTATAAGTAAAATAGAAAAGGAAACCTTTATTAAAACTACTTTTAATGATTTGAAAGAAAGTAAAAAGTATCTTTATTCTACTACAAACTATCAAAAACTAATTATAGAAGAGTTAAATGACCGCCAAAATAACCGTACTTTTTCGTTTGTTTTATTAGGAGATTTTTTAGTTTTCACATCTTCTCATTTTTTAATAGAAGATGTAATTAGACAATTTACGACTAAGAAAAGTACAATTTTTACTCAAGATAATTTCAAAGAAATAAGCACGCCTGTTGGACTTTCTAAAGATGTTTTTTTTGTTAATCTGCATCTTTGGAATGATTTTACAAAACTCTTTCAAAATAAAGAACGCCTTACAGAAAACCCTTTTGAGTTCTTTTTAGCTGATATTATTAAAATGAAAACTAATTTTAATGATAATAATTTGGTTGTAAATGGTCTGATGGGAGGTTTTAAGCCTCAAAATACACTTCAAAATACTGAAAAATCACCTTTTTTGAAAGTATTTGATAGACAAGAAGCAGGAAAATTTATCCTAAAAAAATACGTTCCAGAACAAACGGCAATACTTACAAGAATAAATTTTGATAATCCTTCTAAAATGCAAGAAGATTTAAAAGATTATTTCAAAAATACGCAACCTGATATTCTTACAAAACATACTAAAATAGCTTTTATAGACCAATTTTTCAAGACTTTAGGTACAGAAATAGACGAATGTATCTTACATAATCCTGAAAGTATTTCTGCTGATAATTCTAAGAATAATACAAGAAAAATTTTGCTTATCCATACCAAAAATCAAGTGGCAATGCTCAAAATTTTAGATGAAATGCAACAAAATCAAGTAAAAAATGCTGAAAATATAAATGGAAATGCTAACGAAATTCATAAAGAAAATCATATAAGATACCTAAATACACAAGAATTTCCTTCTGTTTTGCTAGGAAAAGCCTTTTTAGGCTATGCTGAAGCCTTTTATGTACCCATTTCTACTGACGTTGTTGCTATTACGAGTGATTTTAATACAATGAAATTTTTATTAGATGCCATTGAGAATGAAGAAGTAGTCAGTAAAAATGTAGCTCAAAACGCTTTGTATGATGTTTCTCAAGATATTCAAAAATTTGGGATATTTTTGAATACTAATCAAATTTGGGATATTTGGCTACAAAATACTAATCAAAGTATGCAAAAAGTAATGCAAGAAAATAGTAATTTTCGTACACTTTTTCCTCTGATTTCTTTTCAAATTGTTAATCCAAAACCACAAACAGCATTACAAACGCTTCTTATTTTAAGTAAAAATACTCAAGATGTAGCACAAAATACTCAAAAAACTAAATTTATTCCGCAATTTACGGCTGATTTTGAGAATAATTTGAGTGAACCAACCGCTATTTATAACACACAAAACAAAGACAAACAAATAAATATTTTCGTGCAAGATGATGCCGCAGTAGTGCATTTTCTTTCAGATAAAGGGCAAATGATTTGGTCTAAAAATACAGATAGTCCGCTTGTAAGCTCTGTTTTTCAGATAGATATTTTTAATAATAAGAAATTACAGTATCTTTTTGCGACCCAAAATAGAGTACATTTACTAGACAAAAAAGGGGAGAAAGTGGCTAATTTCCCTGTTATTTTTGCTGATGAAATCAAAATTAAGAGTTTGCAAGTCTTTGATTATGAGCAAAATAAAGATTATAGAATTTGTGTTGTTTTGGAGAATGGTGATGTTTATCTTTTGGATAAACAAGGCAAAAAACTGGAAGGTTGGAATCCTAAAAAATTGGGTAGTCGTAGTTCTCAAGCTCCTAATCATATCAAAATTGCGCAAAAAGATTATTTGATTTTTTTGTTAGATAACGGAAAAGTACAAATTTTTAGTAGAAAAGGAGAACTTTTAAGTAAAATATCTGTTGATTTAGACACAAAAATTAGTACGAATATCTTTATAAAAAAAGGCATAAGCCCAGAGAAAACAATTTTAACAACTATTTCTACTTTGGGAGAACTTATTAGCTTTGATTTGGAAGGAAAAATTATCAATAGAAAACAATTACTGCTACCTTCAAATAATGCAACTTTCAAACTAATAAGAAATAATAATAATACTCGGTTTTTAATAGCTCGTCAAGATTTTTCTAAATTTGCATTGCTTGATGAGAATGAAAATGTGGTTTTTGAAACTGATTTTTCTTCCAAAAATGATAAAGAAATACAGTATTTTTCTCTTAAAAATAATGAAATAATTGCAGTAACCGACAAAATAGCGGGTTTTGCTTACCTTTTTGACCTCAAAGGAAATATTTTAGTGCCACCGTTTAAAAGTTCTCATAAAATAGACCTCTTTTATAATCAAAATAAACTAAATATTATTACTTCTTTTGGTAAAAAATTGACCAAATTAGTACAATAAATTCAATTACGAATTACAAATTACGAATTACGTTGTTTTTATATAAATCTTACATCAATTTTTTAACTATTTTAACCCTTTTATTATGAAAAAGTTTGCTTTTTTTCTAGCTCTTGTAGCTATTTTGTGCCAGTCTTGTGATATGATTCTTGGCACTAAACGTCATCTTGTTGGCAACTGGAAAGTGGATAAACTTGACGTGCCTCACGCTGAAATTGCCGTTGATTTCGCAAAAGACATCATTCCTGGCGTTAAGATGGCAGAGAAAATAATACCAGATTTTATGAAAGATAAGATTTTGCAAGAGATTAAAGACAAACTCTTGAATACAAGTATCCGTTTTGATGACAACGGGAAACTAGATTTTCAACTCAATAATATCTCTTTGGGGGAAAATCAGTGGACTTTTGACGAAAAAACAAAGACAATTACCTTCAATATTAAAGATTTTAAAATTCCTGTGGTTGTGGAGGAAATAAATCAACAAAAAATGACTTTTTGTTACATCTACAAAGAGGAAAAATTACGCTTCTACTTATCTAAATAAAAATAAAAAGCTTTTTGTTTTTAAGCGAGGAAATAACGTAAATACAACTTTAATAAATTTATTTTTAAAATAATGTAAAATAAATTTGTTTTATAATAAATTAGTGTTAAATTTGAGTGTTTTAAAATTAAAATTTAACTAAAAAACCCTATTATTACTATGGCAAACGACAGTCTTGCATCTAAACAAATCTCTCCTGCAGATTTAAAAACAGTTTTGGAAGCTCTCAAATTGATTGATACTATTCTAAAACCTAATTTGATTGCGCTTACACCAGATGAGCGTAGAAAAAAAGCTAAAATGGGCGACAAAACAATGCCTTTTGTTGAAAAAGTAACAGAATATGTGATTTCTAATCCAGAATTCGTACCATCTTTTATGGATGTGGAAACATTTTTAGCAAATTTTAAAAATGTGAGTGAACTGACGCAAATATTCCGCCCAATGGAACAACTTGTAAGTATGATGAACGACACTATTTTAAACAATGGTAGTGAATCTTATGTGAGTTCTTTGCAATATTACGCCTCCACCAAAGAAGGTAACAAAGGAAACGCAGCTGGCGCAAAACCAATTTTTGAAGATTTAAAAAAACGCTTTGAAAGCTTTAAGCCAAAAAAGAAAGATTAGTAAGGTTTCCTATATAAAAGATAGGATTTCCTATATAAAAGATAGGATTTCCTATATAAAAGATAGGATTTCCTATATAAAAGATAAGATTTCCTATATAAAAGATAAGATTTCCTATATAAAAGATAAGATTTCCTGTATAAAAGATAAGATTTCCTATATAAAAGATAGGATTTCCTATATAAAAGATAGGATTTCCTATATAAAAGATAGGAAATCCTATATAAAAGATAAAAATTTTAGTATAATAATAAAATAATAAAATAAAAAACAATAAAATTGCTTTCTTTTTATTTTTATTAAAATTGTTTTTTATCATTTTTTTTGTATTTTACCTATAAAACCATACAATAATGAAAGTAATTTTGGACATAAAAGAGAGTAGTCGTGTGCCTTTTTTTATGGAACTTGTCAAAAGTCTTGACTATATTAGTGTTGTCAAAGAAATAAAACAAGAAAAGGAAAGTCAGTTTATAACTGATTTAGCTGCATCATTCAATGAAGTTAGACTTTTTGAAAAAGGAGAAAAAAAACTCAAATCAATAAATCAATTATTAGATGAGCTTTGAAATTATTCCTACTGAAACATTTGAACGCAAACTAAAAAAACTTGCTAAGAAACATAAATCTCTTAAAAGTGACCTTTCAAATTTAGTATTAGAATTATTAGAAAACCCAACTTTAGGTACATCTCTTGGCAAAGAGTGTTATAAAATAAGATTGCGCATTGAAAGTAAAGGAAAAGGAAAAAGTGGAGGAGCAAGACTTATTACTTTTGTACGTATTATCAATGAAAGAATATTTTTAATAGATATTTATGACAAAGCAGAACAAACTACTATCTCTAATGAAAAATTAAAAGAACTTATTGATATTTTAGGGGAAGATTAGCGTTGTAAATACTTTTATAACATTATAAAAACAATTAAATGTCATTTTTTTTATTTTTATCAAGATTATTTTCACTACTATTTTTGTGTTTTTTGTTCCTTACAGGTTGCAAAAATAATACAGAAATAGCTTTTTATCATTGGAAAACTGCTTTTAATCCTAGTAATGAAGAAATAAATATCCTTCATCAACTCAAAACTAAACAAATTTATACTAAATTTTTTGATGTTAGTTGGGACGAAGAAACCAAAAGCACTAAACCACAAGCAGAAATTATCTTTTCTAAGACAAATTTGAGTTATAAGAATTTTGAGATAGTCCCAACAGTTTTTATTACTAATAAAAGTATATTAAATACGACAGATGATAAGATAAATCTTCTTTCTGAACGTATTTTTAATAGAATAATGCTTATTGCGACTACAAATAAGCTCAAAATTACAGAAATACAGTTAGATTGTGATTGGTCTGCACGTAGTGAAAGCAAATATTTTGAACTTATTTCAACTATAAAAAACCTCGCTAAAACTAAAAATATCATTATTTCCTGCACAATAAGGCTACATCAATACAAATATCAGCCAAAAGTAGGCGTTCCGCCTGCTGATAAGGGCGTTTTGATGTGTTATAATATTGGAGAACTCAAAGGAGATACTTTAAAACCTAATTATAACTCTATTTTAGACATAGAAATAGCTAAATCTTACCTAAAAGATGCAAAAAAATATCCTTTATCTTTAGATTTTGCTTTGCCTATCTACTCGTGGGCGGTAATTTTGAGAAACGAACAAGTAATAAATCTTATAAATGATTTGCATTTAAAAGATTTATTGCAAAATCCGCAAAAATACACTAAACTTACAGACAATTCTTTTAAAGTGTTAAATAGCCATTATTTAGAAGGAACTTATTTGTATCAAAATGATATTATTAGAGTAGAAGAAAGTACACCAAGACAGCTAAAACAAGCTATTCTTCTACTAAATGACAGTAAAAATAGTAACAATTCTAAACTTTTATTTTACCATTTATCAAAAACTAATCTTCAACAATTCAATTATGAAACAATCCAAAACATTGCTCAAGGCTTTCATTAGTCTTTTGCTCATTTTTAATATTCGTCAAGATGCGGGCAGTTGCGGCTGGTCAGAGCCTGATTATGATATGAAGAAATTCTTTGCGTCTGAACTTGCCAACAAACCTGCGTTTGAACCTTTCTATTTTAGTTTTAGCCGTTTGTATTCTGATAAATGGTCTATGGACATCAATTTGTCAAAAGATGATAATTTGAATGATTGGGTGGCATATTGCAATAATAAAGTGTCTAAAAAAGATATTGATAACTTACTTTACATGTCTGACGCATTAGAAAATACAACTAATTTGGCAACAACAAAGTACGCAAACAATGCTATGTACGTCCATTTGATGCAAAATAAAGATAAAAGTGCGTTAGAATATCTTTATTTTATGAAAAAATGTTCGTTTGTAGCTGGTAATATTGATGAGTGGGACGAAAAAAGAATTGAAAAACAAGAAAAAATCAATGCGGAGCGTACAAAGTTGCTTGCAGAAGGTGAAAAGTTGTATAAATCTGCAAAAAATAATGTTATAAAGTTGCGTTTGGGCTATCAATTAGTACGTTTGGCACACTACAACAAAGAATATCAACAGACAATTAAGCTATATGATAAGTATGTTGAGCCAGTTTTTTCTGAAAATCAAGTAGCTTATTGGGCTATGGGGCATAAAGCAGGCGCAATTTATTCTTTGGGACAAGATAGAGGGCTTGCAGGGTATCTTTTTTCACGTATGTTTGAAAAAAGCCCTGCTAAACGTGTCAATGCGTATTATAGTTTTAAAATGTACGAAGATAAAGATTGGGCAAGGGCTATGGAGCTTTGCAAAAATAATAAAGAAAAAGCAACTTTGCATTTTTTGCGCTCAATAAATCCGTATAATGTTAATTTGGAAGAGTTAAAAAGTATTTATGCGCTTGATAATCAATCAGATTATTTAGATATTTTGCTTGTAAGAGAACTAAATAAGCTAGAACAAGCTACTTTTTATGGAAGTGTAGAAGATAAAAAACAAGGAGAACAAACAAAAAGAATAAATATTTCTAATTTGAAAGTCTTTTTGGAAAAGATTATAGCAGAAAACAAACTAAAAAATCCTGCATTGTTTACTTTGGGCTTAGGTTATTGTGATTATATGTTGGGAAATAATGCAAATGCAAAAAAATCTTTTGCAAATATTCCAGAAAACGTAAAAACAAGTGAAGTAAAAGCACAAATAAATATTTTTGAATTGATGTTGCAACTTTCTGAACTACAAAAAGTAGGTGAAACGGAAGAAAACAAGTTGTTTATGGCAGTAAATAATACTAAATCTGTTGCATTAAAAGAAATGCTTAGAGAAAGTTTTGCAAAAATATACAAAAAACAAAGCAACAAAGCACAAGAATATCTTTCAAATAATGATATGTATAACCTGCAGCAATATTTGCCAACGCTTGCCATTACAGAAGATTTGATTAGTTTTTCTCAAAAGTCAAATCATACTGCTTATGAAAAAGAATTGTTAGCAAAAATCAAAACAGTTGATTTGCAAGAAGTAAAAGGAATGAATTTGATAAAACTTGAGAGATTAGAAGATGCCATTACAGCGTTTAAATTATCA
>JANYGM010000049.1 GCA_025362415.1 bacterium | reverse complement strand
TTTATTTATGTCTTCTTGCTTTTATTCTCACATCTGCCCCAACTGCATTAAGTGCCGACAAAGAGAGTTCAAAACCTTTGTAGTAGCTTTCTTGGTGATAGCTTTTTGTAATTTGTTCCAAAAAGTGTGGTCTTAGGATTGAATTAACAACTCTTTTGACTGATTGTAGTTTTATTTTCATTGTAATAGTTAGTTTATTTTTTGAGTGGTGAGTTGTAAGTTATTTTTGTCGTTCATTGTATTTTAACTCACAACTGAAAACTCACAACTCAAAAGAGTTCATTCATTTTAGTTTTATATTCTTCCATCATTTTGTAGCCTTTTTCTGTGACAATTCCACGAATAAAATGATTGATAAATGTTGTTTGAACATCAACCATCTTGAACTTGTCAGGTGAAAAAATTTCAGGATTGCAACCAAGTTCTATTTGCTCTAACCTCATAATAGCCAATATTTCCACGTTGATATCTGCCCTATAAAAGCCTAGTTCTATCCCTTTATTGATGTTATTTTTGATATGTTCCATAATGAAAGTGTTTTTATGTTCTTTCCAGCTATCAAAGGCTTTTGGATAAAACTTTTTCAAATCAAAGAATAAACAAGGGTTGATATTAGTGAGGGTTTTTTTCATATGCTTAGTAAGCATCATTATCTCATCAATAGGATTGATAGCCTGCAAAAACATCTCTTCAATTTCTTTCATATCATTGATAAAATGATGTTTGCTTACTTCTAAGACAAGTTCATCTTTGTCTTTAAAAAACTGATAAACCGTTTTTTTTGATACGCCCACTTCACGTGCTATCTCGTCCATAGTCATACTTTTCACGCCATAACGGCAAAAAAGTTCATAAGATTTAATAAGTATTCTTTCTTTGCTTTCGTTTTTTACTTCTGATATTATTTCCAACTTTATTTCTGACATCTTATTTTTGCTTTAATTTTTGCTTTAATTTTTTCTCTTTTTGATGATGCAAAACTAAGGAAACTTTTAGTATAAAAAAAGTTTTTTAAGTTTATTTTTCAAATATTTAGAAAATATTTTTTAGATTTTGTAAGAAATGTGTATATTGAGCCTACAAATGTACTTTAATCATTCTTTTTATAAACGAAAAAAAATTACTCAAACGTATTTTTTGCTGACAACTAAAAAATAAGTAAGATTAAATAAAAAAAATTGCCACAAACGCACAGATAAATTGTATTCATCTGTGCATCTGTGGCAACTAAAAATTCACAAAATTCTTTATAGTCCTCTGAAAAGTCTTGCGCTTTCACTCCAAGGAATACGACTCATCATCAACACAAAGGAAATACTAAAGAAAATAGCTGCTTTTTTGTGCTTAATAATACTTTCAGTAGCTTTTTTGGATAAACTTCTACCTACTTGTGCAAACACAACCGCCAAAAGCATCACCGTAATATGCTCTATTGCCCAATAGCGCACAGAAGCCGTTTTCATTACATTTACATCTGTTCTACTAAATGCCTCAAATCCTAGCGGACTATACACAAAATACAAAATAAGCCCTATCAATGCCTGCAAGTGCATAAAACCTACAAATGATGCATTAAGAATATTATCTTTTTTCTCAAAGTTTTTGTTATTTAGCCAACCAATAAAAGCGTTTGCAATAGCAAAAACTGCCAAAAAAACAACCGCCCAACGAGACCAAGAATGAATGAATTGAATAAAATTATACATTTTTATTTTGTTTTGTTTTGATGTTTTTTTGTAATGGATTTTCTCCCAAGATTTTAAACAGCATATTTTCCAAGAAATTTGCTGTAAACTCTGATTTATTTTCTGGTTGAGAATCTGTAAGTTTTGGCAAAAAAGAGCTAAAAAACTGCTGATGATGAGCGGTTTCTATAAGTGTACTACTCAAAGATTTTGGATATTGATAATCAGGATTATACTCACTAATCACGTCTGCAATTTTGGCACATAATTGCTTATAAGGCTTAAAAACTTCATTTTTATTGATTTCTGCCACGTCTTTTACAAGATAAACTTTGCTACTTTCTGCTATTACAATTTGATTAAGATTTTTTTTGTTGTAGTCCCAATCACTTGCGTGTTCTGGCAACTCGTGTGTAAACAATTCAATAATAGTTTTAAGTTTTTTAGTTACATCTGTTACGTTTTGCAAACGAAAAACCATCAAAAATTCCATATACGACCAATACCAATTCAAGATATACAAAAGTAGTTTGTGTTTGTTTTGGAAATACCTGTAAACGGTTGCCTCTGTCGTGTCGGCAATTACGGCAAGTTTCTTGAAAGTGAATTGTTCTAGCCCTATCTCGTTGATAAGGTCAATGCCTTTTTTGACAATATCACGCCCAATTTGACTATTTTCTGGGTTACGCATAAATATTTTGTCATTTACCTGAAATTTTACTTGAAAGTCCATTGAAATAATTTTTATAGTAGTTGTAAAATAATTAAATTATAGTTTATTTTTAGCAAAGATAGTAAATGTTCTTTGTAGTAAGTAAAACTTTGTTATTTTTTTGTTGTAAAAATGTATTTATTTCGTATTTCGTACCTCAAACTTCGTACCTCACTTAATGTTCCAATAACTTCTTCCGCCCAAAAGTCGCATTTGATAAACTATTTGGTTTTGTCTTAAAAGCGTGTAACTCGTAGGATTTTTGATAGAATAAACAATAGGATTAGGCAAAACTGCTGCAATACGTGCAGTTTCTGATGGGGTAAGTTGTGAAGCATTTTTCTTATAAAAACGCTTTGCGGCTGCCTGCACACCAAAGGTATTTTTGCCTGTTTCTGCAACATTTAGGTAAACTTCCATAATGCGTTTTTTGCTCCAAATAGTTTCTATCAAAAACGTAAAATATACTTCTAAACCCTTTCTAAGCCAACTTCTGCCTTGCCACAAAAAAACATTTTTTGCAACTTGCTGACTTATGGTACTTGCTCCATATTTGGTTTTACTGGTTTTATTGCGTTCTATGGCACGTTCAATAGCTATAAAATCAAAGCCGTTGTGCGTAGGGAAATTTTGGTCTTCTGATGCAATAACAGCAATAGGCATATCTGGCGAAATATCTTCAATAGGTGTCCAATCATAATAAATAGTTGCTTCACCATTTTTGTCAAAAAGTCCGTCCATACTCCTAGAAAGCATTGTAAGCGTGAAAAATACAGGAATAAAACGCAACACAATCACCCAAAAAATAGTTATACCAAAGAAATATAACGTAAATTTTAGCAAAAACCGTTTTATACGTTCTTTGAGTGGCTTTTTTTCTTTTGGTGGAATTATTTGTCTTTCTTCTTCTGGCAAAAATTCATCATATTCTTTCATTTATGCTTATTGCTTTGATTTATCTTGTTTTGTGCCACAAATTTAGCAAAATAATTGCAGGTTTTTGATTATCTTTGCAAAAATAAACAACGAAAAATTAGAAAAATGGGCTACAGTATTTTTAGAAAAATAGAAACAGTTGTTAAAAAATTTGGACTTTCGGCAAAGAGAAGAGCATTATTTGGTGATATTAAACTTTATGCGCCTAGTGATTGGCTAGTAGAAACACTAAAAAAGGCAAAGTTTATGCCACTTATGAATGAAAAAACAAAGTCAGAACGTATTGTGTCGCCTATTTTGGTAGAAATAGCTGAAAGTTATCAAGATAAAATTACACTTTTTTCTGGTTCAAATTTAGAGGTAAACCCCAAAGATGACCTTTCTGGTGAATGTGATTTTTTCTTTACTTTTGTGCCAGAAAGTGTTTATTTAGAAACGCCCATTATCTCGCTGGTAGAGGCAAAAGATGAGGATATGGAGTGGGGAACAGCGCAATGTGCAGCCCAACTTTATGGTGCAAAACTCTTCAATGAAGCAGAAGGTAAAAATATTCCTGTTTTGTATGGTTGTGCTACTGATGGCGTTGAATGGCAGTTTTTGCGCTTTGAAAATAATACTTTTTTTATAGATAACAAAGTTTATACAGATTTGAAAGAGATTTTGGGCGTTTGGCACTATATTATTCAGTCATATAAATAATTGTGAATTTTAAATTGTGAATTGTGAATGAATACAAAATACATTCAGAAAAGAAAAACAACCAAAAAACTAAATGAAATTAATTGATAGTATGCTTTTGTCTGCTGCGGTGGGCTTTTTGATGATAGGCGTTCATAGAATTTTTGTTGATGGAAAAAATAGTTTCTACAATAATTATTGGATTTTTATGTTGATGTTGCTTTGTTTGTATGTTTTTAGTTGGAGAAGGAAAAAACAAGAGGAAATCAAACAAAAAAATCTTCCAAAAAGCAACCCAATCAACATAAATCAACCCAAAAACAACCTCAAAACAGCTTTAAAAACCGTAAAAAAGAAAAAATGATTTCTTAATTTGATTAAATAGGTCTGTACCATAGTGCAACGGAGGTCAGACCATTTAATCAAATTGAGAAATGTTAAATCTTTGAACGGGCTGACCTTCATTGCATTACGGTACAGACCTTATCAAAAATTTAACAACACAATATAAGTTCTTAATAAAAAATCTTATATTTACCCAAATTCTAAAAAAATCAACAAAAAATCTTTAATTATACTAGAAAATTATATGAGCAAAAGTTATGACCTTATTGTCGTTGGAAGTGGTCCTGGTGGCTATGTAGCGGCTATTCGTGCCTCCCAACTAGGTATGAGCGTGGCGGTAGTAGAAGCGGCAGAACTTGGCGGAATTTGCCTAAATTGGGGCTGTATCCCAACAAAAGCTCTCCTCAAATCTGCGCAAGTCTTTGACTATATCAAGCACGCCAAAGATTATGGCATTGATGTCCCTGCTCCAAATGTGGATTTTACCGCTATGATAACTCGTAGTAGGAATGTTGCAGGCGGAATGAGCAAAGGAATAGAATTTCTTTTCAAGAAAAATAAAATTGATTTGATACAAGGGTTTGGTAAGCTCACCGCAGACAAAAAACTCTCCGTAAAAGATAAAAATGGCGTTTCTACCACTTACGAAGCTAAAAATATTATTCTCGCAACGGGCGGACGTGCAAGAGAACTTCCCAATGTCAAGATAGATGACAAGAAAATAATAGGCTACCGCAGGGCTATGTTTATGGAAAAGCAACCTAAAAAAATGGTTATTATGGGTTCTGGCGCAATAGGCGTAGAATTTGCTTACTTTTACAATTCTATTGGAACAGAAGTTACCATTGTAGAGTTTTTGCCTCGCATTGTACCTAATGAAGATGAAGATATTTCTAAAGAATTAGAGAAAACATACAAAAAAGCAGGCATCAACATAATGGTTAATTCCTCTGTTGAAAGCATTGATACGGCTGGAGAAGGCTGTAAGGTGCATATTAAGACTGCAAATGGTATGCAAATGATAGAATGTGATGTTGTTCTTTCTGCTGTTGGAATGACCACAAACTTAGAGGGCATTGGACTAGAAGAAGCTGGCGTTAAATTTGAAAAAGGGCGTGTTTTAGTAAATGATTTCTCCGAAACTAACATTAAAGGTATCTTTGCAATAGGCGACATCACTCACGGACCTGC
>JANYGM010000045.1 GCA_025362415.1 bacterium | reverse complement strand
GCTCTGAAAATATTTTGAATATTTCAAGAGGAGAATATATCTTTACAAAAGGAGCTTTTAGTGTTTCATTATTTAATACGAATACTTTTGACCCACGAGCATTTTTAGTAACTGCTGGAGGAGGAACAGGTGTTTATACGGTTTCTTATAAATATACAACAGCTTTGGGTTGTGATGGTTTTAGTACAACTATTATCCCATTACAAACGCTTACTATTTATCCTTTGCCTGTGCCTACTTTTAGTTTTGATATGGGGGACACTGCTTTTTGTGAGAGTGAAAATAGTTTTTTACTCATTCCGCTTGTTAATGGTGCTACACCACCATCATCTGTAAATGGTTATTTTACTATTACAAAAATAGCACCTACTTTGGGCGTGCCATTGCAAGTTGCAGGTGGGGTTAATTCAATAGTAATATCTACACTTAGTGGTTCTGGTACTTATAGGGTGAGATATACTTATGTAGATGGAACACTTTGTGAAAACATAAGTGCGCCACAAACTTTTATTATCAATGCTTTGCCTGTTACTGCAGTAGTTTTTCCTGCTGGGGATAATGCTTTTTGCGCTGATGAAACAACGGCAACTGTAAATATTGCGTATGCAGGTGTGCTAAATCCTGCGGAAAGTTATATTACTATTACAAAAAACTCATTTTCTTTACCACTTCCTGCTGGTGTTAATACCTTTAACCCATCAGCACTTGCAGGTGATATTTTGGGTGGTGTGGGTATATATAGTATTGTACATAAATACACAGATGCAAATGGTTGTGAGAAAACTACTGCACCAATCACTTTTAGTATTTATGCGTTGCCTGCGGCTACTTTCTTGTTTCAAACTTCAAGTTTCCCAGCACCTTCTTTGAGTATCTGTGCGAATGTTACTTTGGTTACGTTGTTACCAGATATTTCTAACTCTGGTGATTATGGTGTAGGTCCTTTTGCTAATGCTTTGGGTTACTTTACTATTCGTAAAGGAGGCACATTTATTACACAACTACCAAATGGTGTAAACTCTTTTAATCCTAATAATCCTGCTTTGTTGCTTACTTCTAGTGCAGGTGGGCTTGTGGGGAATTATGAAATTACTTATACCTATAGAACTTTAAATGATTGTGAAAGAACTACGTCTGCAATAAATAATTTTGTCATTAATCCTTTACCACCTTCAAGTTTTACGTTCTTGGCAAGTTCTGTAGCAGAATTAAATCTAGCAGGAGTTCCAGCAGGATATCTTGCTGGAGATATAGCAAGAGTTTGTGCTAGTTTTTCTAATAATATTGTGCTTGAAGTACCGCCACCAATAGGCGTAACTGGTTCTTATGTGGTAGAAATTCAAGAAATAGTAACAGCACCAACGCCTATACCAGCACTTATTCAACTTACTTCTCTTTCTATTTCGCCTCTGAATTTGAGTATCTTACCAACAACAACAACGGTAAGAGAATTTGAAATTAGACTTAGATATACCAATGTAAATGGTTGTGTGCAGGTTTCTGCTCCAAAAATATTGAGAGTAGTGCCTTTGCCTGCTACTACTTTCACTTTTGGTACTCAAAGATGTGCGGGTATTGCTGTTAGTTTTGATGGTAGTTCTGTCACACAAGCAACTGATTTAGTGGCATCTTACCAATGGAATTTTAATGATGGTAGTACAACAGCAAATGTAACAACTACTGTTGCTACTGTTAATCATCCGTTTGCAGCAGCAGGAACTTATCCTGTTTCTCTTACTATTACTTCTGTGCTTGGTTGTTCAAAAACCTATACCACTAATGTAATTATTGGGGCTATTCCTGTGGCAGGCTTTACAACAGCTAGTTTTTGTGAGGGAAGTAGCACAAGTTTTACTAGTAATTCTACACTTGTAGGTACTGGTACTATTGATAATTATTCTTGGAATTTTGGAGATGGCACATCTGTCTTCTCGTCATCATCACCCACAACAACGCACTTATATGCTACACCAAATAGGTATGTTGCTACACTTACAGTAACAACCAATAATCTTTGTACTGATGTTTTCACAAAAGAAGTCTTTATTTTCCCACGTATTACGCCTACTGCGGCTATGCCATACAAAGAAAATTTTGATAATGCAACAAGTGATAAAACTTGGTTTGCCAACGGACTTATCAAAAGTACAGTAAATCCTACACAAGATATTACAGGATTTAGCTGGAAACGTGGTGTACCAACAGGTGCAAAAATAAAAGCTACTAATACAAATGGTGGTGCGTGGAGTACTACTAGTGGGCTGGCAAATAGTGTAGGCGGACTTGATAGTACCTTTTATCCAAATGAGCGTTCTTATGTAGAAAGTCCTTGC
>JANYGM010000029.1 GCA_025362415.1 bacterium | reverse complement strand
TTTTGCGCTTTCAATCACGCCAATAATACTTTCTACGTTCCCCATTTCGTGGTTTTTGAAGGCAGGTTTACCAACAAGAAAATTAGTAGCATCTCTTAGGGCTGGAATGTCTGAAAAATCAGTTGCTTTCCACGAGTAGCCACCCACAATAGTAGCCGTAATAGCACGAAAAGCCACACGTACATAGTTTTCATTACCTGCAAGCGTTCCGCTATCACTTCCTGCTGCACCCTCTAAAGAGAGATTAGCTAATTCAGCTTGGGTTAGTGCGTTACTAGTTGCGTTGGTGTCGTATTTCTGTGTGCTAGCTAGTTCTAGGCGTAATGTTGCTTTTTCAAGGACTGTTTCAGTTGGCATCTTGTTTCTTATTTGTATTCTGTCTTGGTGGCTTTTGCTTCTTTGAACACAAACATAATAAAAATAATTTAGTATAAAAATTTTTAGTTAAATTATTTTTTATTAAGTTAAATTATTTTCTGTATTTTGCGTAAAATTTAACTTAAAGCCTATTTTCTGATGCCAAATATATTTCAAAGAATAAAAAATTTCTTTAGTCTAAATACTGATAATTTCCCAGCAATTAAAGATACAGTAGAATTAGTAAGTACGCCACTCGGTAGCAACTCAAAAAAGCAAAGTATTTCTGATGACGAGTTGCAGTTTCCAAGCCTTACAATGCCACTAGAACCACATTTTGGCGTGGAGTGGTTGCCTGTGCTTAGAAATTACGCTATTTTTAATGCTGATGTTTCCTTGGCGGTGGATAATATTTGTAACCTTTCTAATACGAGCTTTGAGGTGAGTTTTCCAACGAAAACCACAAAAGAAACAGAAAAAATAAATACTATTATTGCTACACTTAGTAAGAAATTACGCATCAAATCCGTTGTAAACGCATTACTTAGACAACTTGCCATCAATGGTTGCCTATCTGCGGAGATAGTACCTAATAATAGACTTACAGAAGTGGAGCAGGTAGCCATTGTAAATCCTTTTACAGTACGTTTTTTCTCTAAAGATGGTAAAAGAATTCCGCATCAGAAAAATATTAGGGCAACGAATGGGTATCAACTACTTTCTGAAAATACGTATAGTTACATTCCACTCACTACTGACAATGATTCACCTTATGGTGTTCCACCATTTTTGGCAGCGTTGGAGTCCTTGGGTGTGGAGAAAAATTTGCGTAAAAACTTTCAAAAAATTGCTGAAAAATTTGGGCTTTTTGGCTTTTTGGAGGTGCTAATGTCCCAACCTCCACGTAAGCCAGGAGAAACAGATGAGGCTTATTGGGCTAGGTGCGAAACTTACATAGAGAAAGTAAAACCGCAGGCAGAGAAAAGTATTAGTTCTGGTTTTGTTATTGGATTCAAGGACAGCCACGAATTCCGCCTAACTGGTGGCAATACAGATGCGAAAAATGCCCAAGATATGATGATGCTTAATGACTTGACAAAAATGTCAGGCTTGAAGCAAGACCCCAACCTGCTAGGCAGGCAACAAAGCCGTGCAGAAACTTTTGGGCGTGTTTTGTTATCTATTTTCAGTGCAAAAATTACAAGCTATCAAGATATTGTAGCTGATTTTTTGGAGAAATTATTTGCCTTACACTTGCGCCTGCAGGGAATAGATAGCGGAAATATTGAGGTATCATTTAAAACGCCTACACTTATTGACCAAAAACTGGAAAATGAAGCAGAAGGCGTAAGAATAGATAATTTGATAAAATTATTAGAAAAAGGCGCAATTACGGAGCAGGAGTTTAAAGACCGTGCTTGAGAATTATAGCTCATCAAAATTAAGTATATGCTCGCAACAGTTACAAACTAACCAGTCAAGACCCATACAGACATAACGACCACTACAAGTAATATTTTGATTGCGACAAAAAAACGGAGTAAGCGCACCATCAAAAAAAGGTTTCAGTGTATTTTGTGGCATAGTGATAGTATTTTATAGTAATACAGATGCAGTTAAAACAACTATTTTATCTGAAAATCCAATATCTACATCTTTGTCTAGTGAATATTTAAGGACGTCAAAAGGGTAGCTTGTACCTGCGCTCACGCTTACAAGGATTTAAAAATTGTCATCAACAATTTCAATTATCAATTCTTCCAAGTATGCAATTTTTTCATAGCCATCACAAGTAATTGGAGGTATTTCAATTTCAGATGTACCATTTTTAAATTTAGCGTATTGCAGTATGAAAGTCGTGTATTCGGGCTTTTGGAGCTGTTGTAGTTCACTAATCATCATCTTACACCATTCAATAGCTCTTTCTTTGGCGTATTCCCACATTTCGTTACTACTCACATCACATCTAAGCGTTCCTAGTGGCTGGTAGAACGTGTTTACTAATTCTTTTGCTGTTTTCATTGGTCTTTTTTAAAAGCTATCTAAAATAAATTTCTTAAAATCATAATTTACAAGTGTATAGGTTTTGGTTTTTTTGTCAAAATTTATAGGTGCATCAAACGTTTCACGCAAACTCCTCAAAATTTTTTCAAACATACTACCACTCATAGCATCTCCACTAGCCTCAAACATCCAAATTACTTGTTTTTTTGTTCTTCCATTCAAAAGATTACAAACCCTATTCATTATCAGAAACGACTTCATTACATTATTGTAAAGCGTGGGTGCTTGTTTGTGAGTTTTCAATGGTTGGCTGGTTTTTTCAGTTGTTTGACACATAATGATTAGGTGGTAGTTTTTATAATTTGCATTTTTTCTTATGCCCATTGTGGGCTTGATGAGTTTCAAAAATTGCCCCACACTTACATACATAATTACTATCTTGTTTTTCTGGTGCTGTGGGAATATGTACTTTTGGCTCTTCTGTTTGAATGCT
>JANYGM010000025.1 GCA_025362415.1 bacterium | reverse complement strand
TTTCAAAATAACATCACCACGTTTTAGTCCTGCTGTTGAGGCTGCAGTTCCTTCTTGTACAGACGTAACAAGCACACCATCATAGCCTTTCAAAGCAAATTCTTTGACACTTTCATTATTAACTTCTTGCACTTCTGCACCCAAAAATGCCTTCTGAACATCTCCAAACTGAATTAAATCTCTTGCAATTTTTGCTACAATATCCACAGGAACAGCAAAACCATAACCAGAATACGAGCCTGTATATGACAAAATGGCAGTATTGATACCAATAAGTTCCCCTTTGATATTAACAAGCGCACCACCAGAATTACCAGGATTTATAGCTGCATCTGTTTGTATGAAGGATTCTATAGGAAATTGACTGTTTAGAAGTTTGATATTACGTCCTTTTGCACTTACAATACCAGCCGTAACGGTAGAAGTAAGGTTAAAAGGATTTCCTACTGCAAGCACCCACTCGCCGACTTTCACGTCACGAGAACGCCCAAGTTTGGCATTTGGTAAGTTTTTAGCTTCTATTTTAAGGATTGCAAGGTCAGAGGAAGGGTCTCTACCTATTACTTTTGCCTCATAAGAACGTTTTTCGTGTATAACTTCTAGCTTATCAGCTCCATCAATAACGTGATTATTGGTGATAATATAGCCATCAGCCGTAAAAATAACCCCTGAACCTGAACCAGTTACACGACTTCCGCCCTGATTGCCACCGCCACCAAACATATATTCAAACATATCCATATTTTGACGACCATTAGCAATAGACTTAATATAAACAACACTTTGGGTAGCCACAGAAGATGCCGTAACAAAATCTTCACTAGGGATAATCATTCCTGCGCTTGCAAGTGCATCATTTCCGCCTGTATTGCGTACATTGGGCGTATTTTGTTGTGTTTGTTGTTGATTAAGATTATTTTGAATATTATTTTTTGAATTTTCAGAGAAATAAGAAAATCCATAAGCACCTGCCACGCCTGCAAACAAGCTAATAGCTATATTTTGAGAGATATTTTTTAGATTTTTAAGCATTTTTTTAGTTTTTTGTGAAACATTTTTGTACTAATTTTCTAACAATTTTTTAGTAGTTTTATTTCATTTTCTATCAAATTTTATACCAAAATTAAGCTAAAAAGTAATTGAATACCTGCAAATTAGCTTTTTATTTACAACAAGTCCAAGAAATGCCCATTTTTTGGACTCGTTCTGAAGACAAGTCCAAGAAATACCCATTTCTTGGACTTAACAAATGCCTGCCAATTTGATAGCTATTTTTTTGGGTAGTTATTTTTCCAGTTTTACATTATTAATCACTTCATTATCAAGGAAATCAGTATCATTATTGATAAACGCAAGTAAGCATTTTTCTACAAAATCTGGTTTGCATCTTTCCATTTCTGTTGTGCGCAAGGCTTTCTGTATGCTAGTGATATTTTGCGCTTTTGGACGAAAAAGCCTTATAGAAAAGATAAGAGGCATTTTTTGGTCGTAATATTCCGTTTGCGGATATTCTCCAAAAATACTTAATGTATTTTGGACTTTTTGGTTATCTGTATATTTTACTTCAAAATAATAAAAGTATTTTTTGATGTCATCTTCTTCAGTAGCAAGGATTTGTCCTCTTATTTTGAGCCAGTCAATGGCTTTAAATTCTTGCATCACTTCTGTTGCAGAAAGTATGCCTAATTGGGTTGGTTTGCCCTCAAACGGACTCTGAAAAGCAGTCGTGAAAGCAGGCACAAAAGTAGTGGTAGATGGTATCATTTTGTGGTTGTTTTTTCTTGTTATTTTTTGAATATCAGTAATTTATTTTGCCTCAAATTTACGGCTTTTTTAATAGATTTTCTAAAATTCTTTTAAAAATGGAAAACTTTTTTGTAACAAAAAGCAACTTTTTTAGCATAAAATGAATAAAATCTCTATTAAAAAACGCAAAAATTTTGGCTTAAAAAAGTTTTATTAAATAATATTTGACAAGTTTTTTCAAAAGTGCCTTTACAGCATTCTGACGTTTTTGAAGGGTGTTTTTTTGGGCTAAAAATAATTATTTTTTTGCAAATTTGAAAAATGCAATAAAATGGAAATTTGGTAACTTCTTTTAATATTTTTTTAGAAAATATTTTTTTAGCTGATTATTTTGATATACATTTGTTTAGAAACGGTTGATATTTTCAGCAAAAAATCAATTAAAAAGGTGCTTATTTTACTTAATAATAATCATAAAAAACCTAAAATTTGTTTTTTCAGGCAAAATAAAGGCTCAAACAGATAGTACAACAAAAAGTGTAACAACTAATTGGAGAAAAACTGTAAGCTAAAAATTTATGAATTTCAAATACAAAAATCAAAAACAACTTTAAATGATGAAAAAAATATTTTTTTTAATGATAGCATTTTTAATACTAATGCCTTTTAACGCAAATGCAGGCATAAATAGTGATGTTTTTATACTAAAAAATGAAATTTCTGATAAGAAAAATCAAAAAAAAATCAAAACTATCCAAAAACTATTTTCCACAAAAATTGGGAAATGGGTTATCAAAAAAGCTATCAGAAAACTTCAAAAAAACCAACTCAAAAACGACCTCCAAACAAAAAAAGCAACCAAAAATAGGCGTACTATTATTATTTTGTCTTTGGGGGCATTGCTTCTTTTGGGTGGAATTGGGCTTATTATTGCAGGTTACACGCTTTTAGGGATAATTTTAGGTGTGTTGGGTTTAGCTATTCTTATTACTTTTCTGTATCTTATTTGGCTGATTAGCAATGCTTTTAGTCAATATAAAGGGTTTTAAAAGTGTTTAGTTGCCGCAGATACACAAATCATATATATATAATTTGTGTAGTAGATTTCTGTAATTAGTTTATGTTATGATTTGAAAAACCAAATACAATCATTTGATTATCATAACTTTGTATTCATTCATACTAGCAACTGCTAGTTCACAATTAAAAATTCACACTTACTTATGATAACTTTTTCTTTTGAACAAATTAAAGAAAGTGCAGTTTTTTTGCAGCAAATATTCAAGCAAAAAGAACTTAAATCTCCTGAAATTGGCATTATTTTGGGTACTGGGCTGGGCAATTTGGTCAATCAAATTACTATTTTAGCGGAAATTCCGTACAACGAAATTCCTCATTTTCCTGTTTCTACAGTAGAAACTCACGCAGGCAAACTTATTTATGGGACACTTTCAGGGAAAACTGTACTTGCTATGCAAGGACGTTTTCACTATTACGAGGGCTATTCTATGGCACAAATTACGCTTCCTGTGCGTGTAATGAAGCTTTTAGGCATACAAAAACTGCTTATTTCTAATGCCTCTGGTGCGCTCAATCCCACTATGCGCAAAGGTGAACTAATGCTACTTAGTGACCATATTGATTTGATGCCAGAAAACCCACTTAGAGGCACAAATTTAGCAGAATTTGGAGACCGTTTTCCTGATATGAGCGCACCTTACAACGCTGAAATTAACGACAAAATTATTAACATTGCGCTAGGAAATGGATTTCCTATGCACGTAGGCGTGTATGCTGCCCTGCAAGGACCTAATTTGGAAACTCGTGCAGAATATCGTTATTTGCAACGTATTGGTGCTGATGCGGTGGGAATGTCCACAGTACCAGAAGTGATTGTGGCAAATCATTGTCAGTTACCTTGTGTGGCAATTTCCGTGCTTACAGACGAATGCAATCCAGATAATTTGCAGGCAACCACGCTAGAAGACATCATAAAGGCAGCCAATGATGCAGAAAAAATGCTTACACATATTTTTATTGAACTTTTAAAAGAAATTTAAAATAATTGTGAATGAATACAAAAAGCCTTTCTGAATGTCAGAAAGGCTTTTTGTATTTCAGTAGATTTTTCTAATTAGTGTATGTTATACTGTGAACGGCTTGGATTTCGGAAAATGTATTGAAGTCCAGCGGAGCGGTACTAGCAAGGGCTAGTTTTATAAATATGTCGCTCCGCTGGAGCGAAATACAAATACAATGATGTTTCTATAAAACTAGCTCTTGCTAGTGCCGTTCCTCTGGAACGAATACAAAATTTGTTTTCCGAAATTCTTCCCGTTCAAAGTTAGATAACGACATTGTTAATTTGTTATATTTTTTCGTAATCCTTGATAAATCAAAGGGCTATAAAAATAATCATAGTGTCATAAATATCTCGCTCCGCTGGAGCGGAATACAAAATACAATTATTTTTCTATAAATATACTGCCCCGCTGGGGCTGAATACAATTTATCAAT